>NZ_JACARZ010000134.1:0-17375 GCF_013386315.1 Pseudomonas sp. P7779
GTCGCCAATGGCGTGGCCTACCAGCACTGCGGGCCCACGTGGTACCAGCCGCAATACGTCGGCAGCTCCGTGCAGTACATCGTGGTCGCCGCGCCCTGGTGACCCATCGTTTCAAGGATGATTGTGATGACGACGCTCAACGATTTAACCGCCCTGCAAGCCAGCATCGGCGAAAGCGTGCTGGGTCAGGACCAGGTCATCCGGCAGATCCTGATCGGTCTGCTGGCCAATGGTCACTTGCTGCTGGAGAGCCTGCCGGGGCTGGCCAAGACCCGCACGGTCAAGGCCCTGGCCCGGCACCTGGATGCGAAGATGAGTCGCATCCAGTTCACCCCCGACCTGCTGCCCTCGGACATCACCGGCGCCGAGGTGCTGCACCAGGTGGATGGCCAGAACCAGATCCGTTTCCAGCCAGGCCCGTTGTTCGGCAACCTGATCCTCGCCGATGAAATCAACCGCGCCCCAGCCAAGGTCCAGGCGGCCTTGCTCGAAGCCATGGAAGAACGCCAGATCACCGTAGCCGGCGCCAGCCATCCGCTGCCCGAGCTGTTTATCGTGGTCGCCACCCAAAACCCCATCGAACAGGAAGGCACCTACCCATTGCCGGAAGCGCAGATGGACCGGTTCCTGATGAAAGTCCTGCTGGATTACCCCAGCGCCGACAACGAAAGCCAGGTGCTGCGCCTGCTGCGTGAAGAAGAACAGCATGCCGCCACAGCGGCGACCCGGGGCTTCACCCTCGCCCCCGAAGTGATCTTCGCTGCCCGCAAGGAGGTCAGCGCGATCCAGGTGTCCCCCGCCATCGACCGCTACTTGATCGACCTGGTCAACGCCACCCGCCATCCCGCCGACTACGACGCCGACCTGGCGCGCTGGATCAGCCTCGGCGCCAGCCCCCGTGGCGGCATTGGCCTGGACCGCGCCGCCCGTGCCGACGCCTGGTTGCAAGGCCAGGCCTTCGTCACCCCGGACAACGTGCGCACGGTGGCGCACCCGGTGTTGCGTCACCGCCTGCAATTGAGCTACGACGCGGTGGCCGATGGCGTCACGGCCGACCAGGTGCTGGACCGCCTGCTGGATAAAGTGGCGATCCCGGCATGAACGCCGACGGCCTGGTCTACGTGTCCCTGGAGCAGTTGATGGCCCTGCAGTTCCAGACCCGTGGCCTGAGTTTCGTCGCGCGCCAGCCCCAGGGCAGCATCCTCGCCGGCAACCATGCCTCGCGGCTGCGCGGGCGCGGCTTGAACTTCGATGAACTGCGTCGCTACCAGCCCGGCGATGATCTGCGTCACCTGGACTGGCGCGCCTCCCTGCGTACCGGCAAACCGGTGATCCGCACCTTTACCGAGGAGCGCGACCGCCCAGCGCTCATCGTGGTCGACCAGCGCATGTCGATGTTCTTCGGTTCGGTGCGCAGCTTCAAATCGGCCGTCGCCGCCGAATTGGGCGCGCTGGCGGCATGGATGGTGTTCAACGCCAGTGACCGGGTGGGCGGGCTGGTGTTCAACGATGAGCACATCGACAGTGTGGCGCCGTTGCGCAGCCGCAAGCGCGTCGAAGCCTTGTGCAGCCGCATCGTCCAGCAGAACGCCGCGTTGAGCGCCGGCAACCCGGACCATGAAGCCGACGGCCAGCTCGACAAGGTGCTGCAACGGTGCCTGGCGCTGGCCGGGCATGACCACCTGATCTGCATCGTCAGCGATTTCGCCGGGGCCGGTGACCGCACCCTGCAATTGATGCGGCAACTGTCGGCCCATAACGATGTGATCGCCCTGCAAGTCTATGACCCGCTGGCGTTGAACGTGCCGGATAGCGGGCACCTGATGGTCACCCAGGGCCAGTTGCAGGTGGAACTCGCCGTACAGAAACGCCAGGTGCGCCAACCCCTGGGGGACTTTCTTGGCGGGCGCCTAAGGGACGTCGCCAGCCTGCTGCGCCGCAGCCAGGTGCCGCTGTTGATGATCAGCACGGCGCTGCCTGCAGTTGACCAACTGCGCGATGAGCTGGGCCGGCGCAATGGAGCGCGGCGATGAACGCCAATGTGCCGAGCATCGAACAACTCAAGGAGCTGGGCCTGCCGGCGCCGGTCAGCTACTGGCCGCAGACGTGGGGCTGGTGGGTGCTGCTCGGTTTGCTGGCGATTGCCCTGCTGGTGCTGGGCGTCCGCGCCTGGTTGCGCTGGCGCCGCAATACCTATCGCCGCGAAGCCCTGGCGCGCCTCAACGTGATCGAAGACCTGCGCGAATTGCCGGAACTGCTCAAGCGTGTGGCCCTGTCGATGCCCCTTGCGCCCGAAGAACACCAGCGCGTGCCAACCTTGAGCGGGGCCGACTGGCAGGCGTTCCTGCTGCGCCATGGCGGTACGCCGCTGCCGGAGGATTTTAGCCTTCAACTGGCGAGCCTGGCGTATGGGGCAGCCGATATGTCCAGCGCGCAACGTGAACAGTTGTTGGCCCGGTGCAAAGCCTGGGTGGAGCATCACCATGTGGCAGCTTGATTACCCCTGGCTGTTGCTCCTGCTGCCGTTGCCGTGGCTGGCCTACCGTTACCTGCCGGAATACCGCGAAGCCCGCAGCGCCGTGCGCGTGCCGTTTTTTGCCAGCCTCAGCCGGGCCGTGGGCCAGACGCCCGCCGCCAGCGGCATCCGCAGCAATCGCCTGCAATTGCTGCTCAACCTGCTGGTGTGTGCGCTGCTGGTGTTGGCCATTGCCCGCCCGGTATGGATCGAAAAACCCATCGAACGCCAACAGCCGGTGCGTGACCTGATGCTGGCCATCGACATCTCGCAGTCCATGGAAACCCAGGACTTCACCGACGCCAATGGCCAGAAGATCAACCGCCTGGCCGCCGTCAAACAGGTGGTGCAGGGCTTTATCCAGCGCCGCAAGGACGACCGTATCGGCCTGATCCTGTTTGGCAGCGGTGCCTATCCCCAGGCGCCGTTGACCCTCGATCACGCCAGCCTGTCGCTGCTGCTGGATGACAGCGGCATCGGCATGGCCGGGCCCAATACCGCGATTGGCGATGCCATCGGCCTGAGCCTGAAACTGCTGGACCAGGCCCATGAGCAAGAGAAGGTGCTGATCCTGCTCACCGACGGCAATGACACCAGCAGCGCGATCCCGCCCGATCACGCGGCCTCGATGGCGGCGGCCAAGGGCGTGGTGATTCACACCATCGGCATTGGCGACCCGGGCGTCTCGGGCGAATCCAAGGTCAACCTGAGCGCCCTGCAACAGATTGCCGAGGCCACCGGCGGGCGCTATTTGCGCGCCGAAAACCGCGACACCCTGGACCAGGTCTACGCCACCCTCGACCAGATCACCCCGCATCAGGTGAACACCCTGAGCCACCAGCCCAAGCGTGATCTGTTCTGGATCCCACTCGCGGCAGCCATCGCCGTGCTGGCGCTGTATCACCTGATCGCCGCTTTGTGGCCGCATCTGGGACTGCGCCATCGGGAGGTCCGCGATGGCGTTCAACCTCAGTGACTTCCACTTCCTGCGCCCGGGCTGGCTGCTGCTGGCGTTGCTCGGCCTGTTGCTGCCGCTGCTGTGGCGCCGCAGCAAGGACCTGCAACGACGCTTGCGGGGCAATATCGCGCCGCACCTGTTGCCACATTTGCTGTTGACGCCGACTGATCGCCATCGCCTGCGGCCGGTGCATCTGGTCAGCGCACTGCTGATTTTCGGCGCACTGGCCAGTGCCGGCCCCACCTGGGAACAGGACCGCCCCGACTTCCTGGAAAACCGCGCGCCGCTGATCATCGCCCTGGACCTGTCACCGTCGATGGACACCGCCGACGTGCCGCCTGCCCGGCTGCAAGCTGCCAAGCACAAGTTGCAGGACCTGGTGCAGCGCCGCCAGGGCGCGCGTACTGCGTTAATGGTGTATGCCGGGAGCGCGCATCTGGTATTGCCGCCGACGGACGACCCGGCATTGCTCGACAGCTTTATCCAGGCCCTGGCCACCGACCTGATCAGCAAGCCCGGACGGGATGTGGCCGGAGTGATCGACCAGTCCAAGCGTTTGCTCGCGGCGGAAAACGCCCCCGGCAGCCTGTTGCTGATCACCGACGGCGCCGACCTCGCGCAGCTGCCGCAGCTCAAACAACACCTCGCGGACAGCCCGTTGCAGGTGCTGGTATTGGCGGTCGGCGTGAACTTCGATGCCGACGCCTTGAAGCAACTGGCCGCGGCCACCGACGCGCCGCTGGGCAGCCTGACCCTCAACGATGACGACCTCGACTGGGTAGAACTGCATGCCCAGCAGCACTTCCAGAACGCCGATGAACAACAGCGCAACCTGCAATGGAAAGATGCCGGCTACTGGCTGTGCTGGCCGCTGCTGCTGTTGGCGTTGTTCAGCGTGCGCCGGGGCTGGAGCCTGAACTGGATGGCGGTGCTGGTGCTGGGGGCGTTCCTGCAACCTGCGCCCGCCGAGGCCAATGCCCTGACCGACGCGTTCTTCACCCGCGACCAGCAAGGCCGCTGGGCCTTCGAACACCATCACTACCCCGCCGCTGCCACGCTGTTTGTCGACCCCTACTGGAAGGGCGTCGCCGCCTACAATGCCGCCGACTACGACCTGGCCCTGGCGACCTTCGCCCAACTCGACACCGCACAGGCCGCGTTCTACCGGGGCAATATCCACGTGCGCCGCTTCAAGTTCGACGACGCGATCACCGCCTACCAGCAAGCCTTGCAGCAGCAACCGCAGTTCCCCGAAGCCAGCGCCAACCTGGCGCTGGCGTTGGCCCTGAAGAAAGACACCGAGAACGCCTCGGACAACGCCCCCGAGGTCAAGCCTGATGCGGTCAAGTTCGACAAGGCCGCCGGCAAGGGCAAGAGCAAGACTATCCAGACCGAACAGGCGAGCAACGACGCGCTGTGGCTACAGAACCTGACAACTTCCCCGGCGAACTTCCTGCGGCGCAAGTTCAGCCTGCAGGACCAGGGAGCCCAGCCATGAACCGGCTCTGCTGGCTGTTGCTGCTGGTCGCCGCTCCGTTGTGGGCGGCCGAACCGCAACTGCGGGTGCAGGCGCAACTGGTGCCTGGCAACAACGTGGTGGTGGGCGAACAAGTGCAATTGCAGGTCGATGTATTGACCGACACCTGGTTCACCGCCGCCGCCAGCCTGCCGCCGCTGCAGTTGCCCGGCGCGCGGGTGCAGGCGCCGGACAGTGAATCCGAACACGTCAACCAGGTGCTCGAGGGCAAGACCTTCTACGGCATGCGCTACCGCTACCGCATCACCCCGTCCGTGGCCCAGACGTTCAACATCCCGGCCCTGACGGTGCAGGCCCAGCCCGGCCAGGCCAGTGCACCGTTGAATGCGCAAACGGCGGCGCTGTCATTCCAGGCGACCCAGCCGCCGGGGTTCGAACCCGGGGAAACCGTGTTGGTGGCTGACGGGCTGCGCCTGACCCAGGCGGTCACCACCACACCCATCAAGGTCGGCGACACCCTCACCCGCACCCTCACCCTGCAAGCCGACAACACCCCCGGCCTGTCACTGCCGCCACCTGACCAGGCCCAGGTAAAAGGCCTGCGTCGCTACCCGCAGTCGCCGGTCATCGGCAACCTGGATGATGGCCGCGGCAACATCACCGGCGGCCAACGCATCGACCGGCAGGTGTACCGCGTCGAACAGCCCGGTCACTACCAACTGCCGGCGATCAGCGTGAAATGGTGGGACAGCCGCAACCATCGCCTGCAACTCACGCGGGTGCCCGAGATCAGCATCGAGGTGCAAGCCGCAACTGCCTACACCCCGACGTTTTCCATCGCCGAGGACCTCAAGCAACTCGGCCAGCACAGCTGGCAACTGTCACGGCACGGCATGGCCTGGAGCGCTGCCCTGGTGGTGCTGGTACTGGCCGCGTACCTCGTGCATGGCCTATGGCCACGAGTCCCACCCCTGTGGCGACGTGGCTGCGAGGCGTTGCGCTGGCGCTTTCGTCGACTACGCTTGCTACCACTGAACCCCCGTCGCGAAAAGGATTTCCCATGACGTCCCTGCGTTGCGTCTTGCCCCTTCTGCTGCTGATAAGCCTGCCTGCGCTGGCGGCCGATCCGCTGCCCTCGTGGAGCGAAGGCGCGAGCAAACAACACATCATCGAATTCGTCCAGGCCGTGACCGCCGAAGGCTCCAGGGACTATGTAAAACCCGCCGAACGCATCGCCGTATTCGATAACGACGGCACCCTGTGGACCGAACAGCCGGCCTACTTCGAGGTGCTGTTTGCCTTCGACGAAATCAAGCGCCTCGCCCCCCGGCATCCCGAGTGGAAAACCACCCAGCCATTCAAGGCCGTGCTCGACAACGATCACCAGGCCCTGGCGCAAAGCGGCATGGAAGGCCTGCTGAAAATCATCGGCGCCACCCATACCGGGATCACCACCGACGCCTTTATCGACAACGCCAAGACCTGGCTCGCCCAGGCCCGTCACCCGAAAACCGGCAAGCCCTACACCGAGATGATCTACCAGCCGATGCTGGAGATGCTCGACTACCTGCGCAGCCAGCAATTCAAGACCTACATCGTTTCCGGCGGGGATACTGCCTTCATGCGTGCCTTCGCCGAAGTGGTCTACGGCGTGCCGCCGGAACAGGTGATCGGCTCCAACTTCGTCACCGCGTTCCAGATCAAGGATGGCGCCCCGCAGGTCCTGCGCACCGCCAAGCTCGCCCACAACGATGACGGCCCGGGCAAGCCGGAAAGCATCGACTCGATCATTGGCCGCCGGCCGATCCTGGCCTTCGGCAACTCCGACGGCGACCTGCAAATGCTCCAGTGGACAGCCGCCGGCCAGGGCAAACGCTTCATGGGCCTGGTGCACCACACCGACGCCACGCGCGAGTGGGCCTATGACCGCAACTCTCACATCGGGCGCCTGGACAAGGCGCTGGATGAAGCCAGGACAAAAGGCTGGACCGTGGTGGACATGGCAACCGAGTGGAAGCGCATCTACCCGTTCGAGCCGGCTGTGCAACAGCAGGTGCAATAAGAAAAGACGTCGCGAAGGACTGTAATAAACGTTGGTCGCAGGCAATGCGACTCAAGCCGAGAAAGGAGCAAGTCATATGACTCGCCTACGCAAGTGGCTGCCGAAACTCGCCCTAGTGGCGGTATCGGTGATGGGGGTCTCGGCATCAGCCTGGGCCGCCGACAAGCCGAATATCCTGGTGATATTCGGCGATGACATTGGGCAAACCAACATCAGCGCCTATTCCATGGGCGTAGTGGGTTACAAAACCCCGAATATCGACCGTATCGCCAAGGAAGGCATGCTGTTCACCGACTACTACGCGGAGAACAGCTGCACCGCCGGGCGCTCATCCTTTATCACAGGCCAGACGCCGTTGCGCACTGGCTTGTCCAAGGTGGGCATTCCCGGTGCGCCGGTGGGCCTGCAAAAACGCGATATCACCATTGCCCAGGCGCTCAAGGGGCTGGGCTACTCCACCGGGCAATTCGGCAAGAACCACCTGGGCGACCGGGATGAATACCTGCCCACCAACCACGGCTTCGATGAGTTCTTCGGCAACCTGTACCACCTCAATGCCGAAGAAGAGCCAGAGCGCCCGTACTGGCCCAAGGACGATGCCGACTTCGTCAAGGCCAACACCCCGCGCGGGGTGATCCACAGTTTTGCCGACGGCAAGATCGAAGACACCGGCGCCCTGACCACCAAACGCATGGAGACCATCGACGACGAAACAACGGCCGCCGCCCAGGCGTTCATCAAGAAACAGGCCGAAGCCAACAAGCCGTTCTTCGTGTGGATGAACACCACGCGCATGCACGTGTTCACCCACGTGCGTGACTCGATGAAGGGCCAGAGCGGCATGCCCGGCAACGAGTACGCCGACGGCATGCTGGAGCATGACGGCGATGTGGGCAAACTCCTGCAAACCCTCGACGACCTGAAGATCGCCGACAACACCATTGTGGTCTACACCACCGACAACGGGCCGAACCAGTTCTCGTGGCCGGATGCGGCAACCACGCCGTTCCGCAACGAGAAAGACTCCAACTGGGAAGGCGCCTACCGGGTGCCGGCGATCATCCGCTGGCCGGGCAAGATCAAGCCTGGTGAAGTCTCCAACGAAATGGTCTCGGGCATGGACTGGTTCCCTACCCTGCTGGCCGCCGCAGGCGATGCGGACGTCAAGGACAAACTGCTCAAGGGCTGGGCTCCGACGGCTGGCGGTACCAACTTCAAGGTGCACCTGGACGGCTACAACCAACTGCCCTACCTGACCGGCCAACAACCCAAAGGCGCGCGTAACGAGTTCTTCTATTTCAACGATGACGGTGCACTGGTGGCAGTGCGGTTCGACAACTGGAAGGTGGTGTTTGCCGAACAGCGCCAGCCGGGCGGTTTCCGGGTGTGGAGCGAGCCGTTCGTGCAACTGCGGGTGCCGAAAATCTTCAACCTGAGGATGGACCCGTATGAGCGCGCGGATGTGGTGTCTGACCAGTATTACGACTGGAGCACCAAAAACATCTACCTGGGTGCGGTGGCGGTGACCAAATCGGCGAAGTTCCTCGAGACGTTCATCGAGTACCCGCCGAGCCAGAAACCGGCCAGCTTCAGCATCGACCAGATCCGCGAAGCCGTGGACAAGAAGATTGCGGAAAAAATGAAGGCTAACCCGGCGCAATAGCCGTAGGCGCCGCGCTTATGGGTGGCGCCCAACCCGTGGCGAGGGAGCTTGCTCCCGCTGGGCTGCACAGCAGCCCCCATCCAGACAGCGCGGTTTTTCAGGTAAGTCGCGGTGTCTGGCTTTGGGGGCGCTTCGCACCCCAGCGGGAGCAAGCTCCCTCGCCACACTTTGATCGGTATTTCCATAAGGCTATCTGCAATGTCGTCACGCACCGCCAGCAAACCCGTTGCACTGGCTCACACCTCAACCACGCTGATTCCCGCCTTGCTGCTGTTCATCTCCGGCATGGCTGCCCTGGTGTACCAGGTGCTGTGGATCAAGCAACTGTCGCTGGTCGTGGGGGTGGAGGTGTACGCCATCACCACCGGCATCAGCGCGTTTTTTGCCGGGCTGGCATTGGGTGGCTGGCTGTTCGGACGCTGGGCCGATCGCCTGTCACGCCCGCTGCTGCTGTATGCAATCCTCGAAATTCTCGTCGCCGTGCTCGGCGTGGCTGCCACCGTGGCCCTGAGCATGGCCGCCAGCCCGTTTGCCTGGCTGGAACAACAGGTCGGCCTGCTGGCCTGGGTCCTGCCATTTTTGCTGGTGGGCATCCCGGCCCTGCTGATGGGCGGCACCTTGCCGGTGCTGGTGCGCTCGCTGGACATCGACCCCAAGGCCCTGGGCCAGGCCGGGGGCCGCTTGTACGCGGCCAACACCGCTGGGGCAATTGCCGGCACCTTGCTCAGCGCCTTCGTGCTGATCGCCACGTTCGGCGTGCGCGGCAGTGCCCTGGTGGCCGCGATGCTCAATCTGCTGGCCGCCGTCGGCGCGCTGTTGTATGTGCGGCATCACACGCCTGCGCCGACCAGCCACACCCGCAGCGCGCAACCGGCGCGCCTGGCCCTGGTGCTGTACGCCGTCGCCGGTGGCGTGGCCCTGGGTTACGAGGTGGTGTGGTCGCAGTCCATCGTGCAGTTCATGAGCACCCGCACCTATGCGTTTGCCGTGGTACTCGCCACGTATCTGGCCGGGCTGTTTATCGGCAGCCAGTTGATGGCGCAGCGGGTCGAGCGGATCCGCGACCCATGGGGCATCTTCGGCCTGCTGATCGCCGGTGCCGGGTTGGTGGCCTTGCTGGAGATCGCCCTGCTGGGCCGCTGGCTGGTGCTGCTGCAAACCCAGGCCGAAGCCCTGGTGCTGAGCCTGGGCGGCGCCGAACTGCCGGGCATGAGCGCACGCTTTGCGGTGGCCGCGCTGTGCATCGTGTTTGTGCCAACCCTGTTGCTTGGCGCAGCCTTTCCCCTGGCCCTGCGCTTGAGCGTGGGCAGCGAGCACGTGGGCCTGGATGTGGGCGCGGTGGTGGCATTCAATACCCTCGGCGGGATTGTCGGGGTGATGTTGTGCGGTTTTGTGCTGATTCCCTGGCTTGGGCTGGTGCGTACCCTGGGCTTGCTCGCGGTGATCGCGGGTGCCGTGGGCTATATGGCCGTGCGTCGTGGCCACGGGGTGAAAAAAGGCCGACGCCAGGCAGTAGTCGCTCTCGGTTTGCTGTCTGTGGCCGTAGGTTTACTGACGCCCGTGGATCGCCTGGCCAAGCTGCTGCCCGGGGCACGCAATGCGAGCCTGGCGTTTTACCAGGAAGGTCGCGGCGCCACGGTCGCCGTGGTCACCCAGGGCCAGGGCGCCCGCAGCTTTCAGCGCCTGTACATCCAGGGCGTGTCCAACACCGGCGACGCCATGCCGTCCCTGCGCTATATGCGGATCCAGGCACTGCTGCCGCTGCTGATCCATAACGGCGAGCCCCGCTCGGCGCTGGTAATCGGCTTTGGCACCGGGATTACCGCCGGGGCCTTGCTGCGTTATCCCGGGCTCGAGCACCGGGTAGTCGCCGAGTTGCTGCCATCGGTGATCCAGGCGGCGCCGCTGTTCAAGGGCAATTTCAACGCTGCCAGTGATCCGGGAGTGGACGTGCGTCTGCGGGACGGTCGCCAGGAACTGCTGCGCAACCCGCAGGCGTACGACCTGATCACCCTCGAACCACCGCCACCGTCGGCGGCTGGCGTGGTCAATCTGTATTCCCGCGACTTCTACCAATTGGCTGCCCGGCGCCTGGAGAAAAACGGCCTGCTGGCCCAATGGCTGCCCCTGCCGACGCAAAACATCGAGGACTCACAGTCCCTGGTGCGCAGCTTCCTCGACGTGTTTCCGTACGCGACGCTGTGGACCAGCGAATTCCACGAAATGCTGCTGGTGGGCTCCATGGAGCCCATCGAACTGGACGCCACGCGGATTCGCCAGCGCTTTGAGCAACCGACCGTCAGCAGCGCCCTGAGTGATGTAGGCATAGATTCCGCGGCAACCCTGCTCGCGACCTGGGTCACCGATCGCCAGGGCCTGGAGCGTTTTGCGGGCACTGCGCTGCCGGTCACCGATGACCAGCCGCGTATCGAATACGCACCGTGGGTACGCAGCAAAGAGATCGCCCGGGTGCTCCCGGCGCTGCTGGATCTGCGGGTGCCTGCGCCATTGCTGAATGCGGACCCGGCGTTCACCCGTACCCTGGCCAGCGAACAGCAGCGCCTGATGCAGTTCTATCGCGCCAGCCTGCATGCCTATGACGGCGATCGCACCGCCTGGGGCCGGGATATCCAGGCGGTGTTGCAACAAGACAGCGCCAACCCTTATTACCGCTGGTTCATCGGCCAGTAGTCGGGGGCTCATGCGGCCCGGGGCGCGAACCCCGGGCCTGACACATCAGCGTTTCAGCTTCAGATACGACTGGTGCAGGTCCGACGCCCAACCGTCGATCACGCTTTTCACGTCATCGGCCTTCATCACCTGGGAGTCGTTCGACAACGGCTTGCCGGTGCCTTTACGCACGACCTGGGCGATTACCTTGCCGCTGTCGCCATCGAGGAATTGGGCCTCGGTGCCCAGGGTGGTTTCCTGGTCACGAATCCCGGTACCGGTGCTGACCGCAGCGGCCACCAGCGCGACAGGAATGTACTCATACGGCTTGAGGCTTTCGGTCTTGCTGCTGACGGCCGTGATGGCCGCCCGTACTACAATCACGCCCGGGCCAGGCCCGTTGGCCAGTGGCAGGGACTTTTCCAGCTCGCGCTTCAGCGCCTGGTTGTAGTAGGTGTTGATGCCCTGCAAGGTGCTTTCAGGAATCCTGGTGGTGGCTTGTGGCTTGGGGTAGAACTGGGTGGGCTCGATATACACGCCGGTATAACGGCTCAGGTTCAGGTTGGGGTCCACCCAGCGCATCACGTCAGCGCCCGAGGGGGACTTGGCTTCCTTCAGGTTGCTGTAGTCGGAGAGAAACCCGGAATACTCGTCCGGCTGCGTCACCTTGCTGGAACACCCCATCACCCCGATCGAGGCAATGCACACCGTGCCGATCATTAGTCCTAGCTTCATCGTCGAACTCCCTGGTTGTCATCGAAGGAACGTTGAGCTGTAGGTATAGCCAACTCTGGGAAAATAACCCGGCAGACAACACAGGTTGTGGGGTATTTCACAGCGACTATTTGACAGGCAAGCGCCCAACGTCAAAGCTGCACAGAGCTTAAGCGCGCCACCAGAGCGTCAATGCATCGGACATCGGAAGTCGTAATGCCCAAGCCTGACAATAAAGCCGTACCTCGCCGTGATTCCCCCAGTCGTTACCTGTATCCCGTACTGATCGCCCTGCTGCTGTTGGCCATGGCCGGAATCTGGTTTTTCCTCCAGGCCAGCACGCCCCGGCTGCCGGTGGCGGCGCCTGCCCCCGTGGTCAAGCCGGTGGCCGTTCTGCCGCCTGCAAAAATGGTCGATGAGCAGCAGTGCCAGGGTTGTCACCAGGCACAGGTGAAGGACTGGCAAGACTCGCACCACCAGCTGGCGATGCAGGTCGCCACCGCCGAGACGGTACCGGCCGACTTCAACGATGTGTCCTTCAGCAGCGAGGGTGAGACCACCCGGTTCTCGCGCCGGGGCGATGAGTTCTGGGTCAACACGCCCGGCGCCGACGGCAAGGCGGCGGATTTCAAGGTCGCCTATACCTTCGGCATCGCGCCATTGCAGCAGTATTTGATCGAGGTTGGCGAGGGGCGCTTGCAGGCCCTGGGCGTGGCGTGGGATACGCAAAAGAACCGCTGGTTTCACCTCTACCCCGGCCAGGGCGTGAACTTCAAGAACCCGCTGCATTGGAGCAAGCCCAGCCAGAACGCCAACTTCATGTGCGTGGAGTGCCACACCACCGGCTACAAGCGCAATTTCGATGCCGCCAAAAACAGCTTCGACAGCCAGTGGAACAGCCTGGGCGTCGGCTGCCAGGCGTGCCATGGCCCGGCGTCGAACCATGTGGAGTGGGCGGCGAAAAAAGGCGATCTGCTGCACGCGGGCTTTGCCGTGGATTTGAAAGACAAGGACGCCACCGTCGAGATCGAAACCTGCGCCCGCTGCCACGCCCGCCGCGCGCCACTGGGGGATGGCTATACCGTCGGCAAACGCCTGATGGACGATTACCTGCCCAGCGTGCTGACCCGCGAGCTGTATGCGCTGGACGGCAAGATCAAGGATGAAGTGTTCGAACACGGCTCGTTCGCCCAAAGCAAAATGGCCGACAAGGGCGTGCGCTGCAGTGACTGCCACAACCCCCACAGCGCCGAACTGAAAGCACCGGGCAATGGCCTGTGCCTGCAATGCCACAACACTGCGGGCAAAACCGCCGTGGCCACGGTGGATGGTCGCGGGTTGCAGGCCAAGAACTACGACTCCCCCGAACATACCCGCCACGCGGCCGGCGAGCCCGGTTCGTTCTGCGTCGATTGCCACATGCCCGGCAAGTTCTACATGGGCAATGACTTCCGGCACGACCACAGTTTCAGCATTCCCCGGCCCGGGGATAAGGTCAGCGAACAGTTCAAGCTCTGGAGTGCCAGCGAGCCCGAGCATGCACCGCGTTACGCCGAAAGTATGTTGCTGATCCGGGGTGGCCAGCCAGGCGCGGCGCAAGCGCTGTATGACCAGTTGGCACGCAACAACCTGCCGGCAATCCAGCGCGCGACGCTGCTGGCTGAACTGCCGAACTACCCGAGTGAACAGGCGTTGAAACTGGCGACCAGGGACCTTGGCAACCCGGCGCCGCAAGTACGTGAGAGCGCGGTGCGGGCGATCAGTGCATTCCTGCCGCCGCCTGAGCGGGTAGCGTTGTATGGGCCGTTGCTGCGGGACCCGGTGCTGGCGGTGCGGATCATTGCCGCCCGTGACCTGCTGAGCGCCTCGGGCCAGGGCCTTGGGCCGGACTGGGACAAGGCGATCGCCGAATACGAAAATGTACAGTCGAGCTTGCTGGAGCGTGCCGAAGCCAATCTCAACCTGGCGATGCTGTACCAGGCCAGCGATCGCGGCGACAAGGTAGAAGCGCAACTGCGTACCGCGTTGCTGCGGGACCCGGATTTCTTCCCGGCGCTGGTGACCCTGGCGCAATGGCTGGAGGCCAACGGTCGTGCCGAGGAGGCACGGACGCTGGTGGCGGACAACCTCAAGCAGCACCCCGAGGCGGGACTGTTGCAGCACACCCAGGGGTTGATGCTGATTCGCGCCGGGGAATCGGCCAAAGCCATGCCGCACCTGCGTGAAGCGGCGCGACTGGAGCCCGCAAATCCGCAGTACAACTATGTACTGGCGGTGGCGCTGCATGACAGCGGGCATGTGGATCAGGCCTGTGAACAACTGGAAAAGCTGTTGGCATTGCAGCCGTATAACCGCAATGCGCGGCTGTCGTTGATCCAGTACTACCTGGAAAACGGAAAAGAGCCCAAGGCGCAGGTGGTGATGCAGTCGTGGAAGAAGCTCAACCCAGGAGATCCGGCGTTGAAATAAACCGGCCTGGGCCGGCAGCCGATTAACAGTCTTTGACAGTTTCCCGACAAAGCTCACAAAGACTCATCGACGGCCCGCCCCTAGCATTCGAGCATCCAAACCACCCCTCGGGTGCTCCTCATGTTTCGCACATTGCGCAGTATTCCGCTGCTGGGTTTCCTGCTGGGCAGTCTCGGCTGCCACGGCCAACCGCCGGCCCCGCCGCCTATCCCCAAGGGCGACTACAGCGCAATCATCCGCTACCTGCAAAAACGCATCCCCGTTGAAATGGCCAGGCAAAACATACCCGGCCTGTCCATCGCCTTGGTCAATGGCCAGGAACTGATCTGGGCCCACGGCTTCGGCGTTGCCGACAAAGCCCTGGGCAAACCGGTGACGCCCAACACCGCGTTCCGCGCCGGCGCCCTCTCCAAACTGCTCACCGCCACCGCGGCCCTGCAACTGGTGGAGCAACAGCGCCTGGCCCTAGACGCCCCGATCCAGGACACCCTGCGGGAGTTTTACGTACGCTCGCGCTTTCATTCCGACCAAGCGGCCGCCGACCGCGACATCACCCTGCGCCGCCTGCTCAGCCACCAGTCCGGCCTGCCCAGCGAACACCTGCGGGACGTGCGCAACACCTTCGCCATGGGCCAGATGCCAATGCGTATTTCAGGGGTTTGGCTGAGCACGCCACCGGGGACCCAGGTGGCCTATTCCAACCTCGGCTACGCCCTGGTCGGCGCCGCCATCGAACGCAGCAGCCAGCAGGATTTCGAAACCCGACTGCAAAGCAGCCTGCTCAAGCCCCTGGAGATGAACCAGTCGAGCTTCGTCGGCACCGGCGCGCAACCGGGCTTTCGCGCCCGGGGTTATGCAGACGGCACCGTCAGCGCCGACGCCCAGGTGCGCGACCTCGCGGCCGGTGGCTTGTGGAGCAGCCCCAAGGACCTCAGCCACTACGTGCGCATGCTCTTCGCCCGGGGCCTCTATAAAGACAGACAGGTACTGGGCAGCCAGTCGATTGACGAGATGTTCAGCCAGCAAAACACCGGCAACGCCCTGGACTTCGACTGCCAGATGGGCCTGGGGTGGTTTCTCGCCCCTTGCGGCGATGAGCCGGTGGGCCCCGGCATTCGCACCTTCCAGTACAGCGGTGGCGGGGATGATTTCGCGGCGCAACTGACGATGCTGCCTGACCAGCAACTGGCCGTGATCGTGATGGCCAACGACAGCAACGCCGAAGAGATGGTGGTGTCCCTGACCACCGACACCCTGCGCCTGATGCTCCAGGCCCAGACCGGCGACCCGGTGTGTGCCGACAACTGTCAGGCGCCCGCCCACGGCCTGAAAATCCGCCAGGTGCCCGCCGCGATCGACCGCAGGCGCCTGGCGGGTTTCTACGCCACGGCCTGGGGCATTTTCCGTATCAAGGACGAAAACGGCCAGCTGTATGGCGAGTTGGCCGACACCCGTTTCGAACTGCTGCGCGACGGCCAGGGCTGGCTGCGGGCACAACAGAAATTCCTCGGCTTCTGGCTCAAGGACCTCGGTGAACTGGGCCGCGTGCAGCTGGATGTGGTAACGGTGCAAGGGCGCCAGATGCTCACCGCCCGCAGCCACGGCCAACGCGTCCCGGTGGGCGAACGCATCGAACAGACCCCGCTGAGCAATGCCTGGGCCGACACCATCGGCACCTATCAAGTGCTCAACACCCATGAGCCCGACGCGCCCCTGAGCGGCATCAGCGTGCGCCTGGAGAACGGCTTCCTGGTGATCCGCGGCCAACTGCACGACGAGCCGCTGACCGACTACATCCTGCTGCCCGTGGACAACGCCCACGCGGTGCTGGCCGGCAACGGCTATGGCCTGGGCGATACCGTGAGTCGCCAGGTCAACGGCCTGAGCGCCTCCGGCTACCACTTCAAACGTACCGATTCTCCCCACAACCCCTTGAGTCTCTGACCTCACATGAAGACCATCATGCGTTCAAAACACCTGTGCCTGTCCCTGACGTCGCTGTGCCTGCTGGCCAGCGCCGACACCCTGCTGGCCGATGACTGGGAATACACCCTCAAGGCCGGCGTGGCCAACCTGCCCCGCTACAGCGGCAGCGACGAGCGAGTCACCGCGCCGGTGCTGGGCGCAGCCATCGTCAGCCCGTGGGGGATTTTCCTCGACACCGACAAGGGCCTGGGCTGGGGTTATGACGGCGGCGGCGCGAGCTTCAGCGCCTACGTCGGCGCCAGCGGCTCACGCAAGGACGAAAGCAAGACCGGGCGCCCGGGCTCGAAGAAACTCAAGGGCATGGGCGAGATCAAGACTCGCGCCCAGGTGGGTGTCAGTGGCAGCTATAACCTGGGCGGGGTGATTCTCGGCGCAACCCTGGAGCATGCGCTTGAGGAAGATGATCACAAGGATTCCGGCAAGGCGTTCACCCACCTGGAGCTGAGCCTGGGCACCAATCTGTACGACGGCGACTACGGTTCGCTGGATGCCAGCCTCAGCAGCCATTTTGGCGACAGCAATTACCTGCAGACCTGGTACGGCGTGACCACCGGCCAGGCCGCACAGAGTCGCTTCAAGGCCTACAAGGCCAGCGGCGGCAACATCAGCAACGGGATGAATCTGGTGTGGAGCTTGCCGATCAGCGAACACACACAGTTTTCGACGCTGTTGGATGTGCAGTACCTGGCAGACAAGGCCGGGCAAAGCCCGATTGTGGAGAGACGCTTGCAGACGTCGGTGATGGGGATGGTCGAATACACGTTCTAACTTTGGTAATCCAATCAAAATGTGGGAGCGGGCTTGCTCGCGAAGGCGGTGTTTCAGTCAATGTATCCGGCGACTGATTCACCGCCTTCGCGA
>NZ_JACARZ010000135.1:0-10752 GCF_013386315.1 Pseudomonas sp. P7779
GCTCCCACATTTGAACCGTGTGCGCCTTTGATTTTGCTGGTGCTCTACCCCCACCCCAAAAAACGAGCAAAAAAAAGCCCCGCAAATGCGGGGCCAAAAAGGTGCAGCAGTCATGCCTTAGGGCGACGATCCATCACATGGCAAGCCTTGCCCTCAGACCGCTTGATCGAATGAAGCGGCTGCAAAACGATGCGCGAGCTGATCCCGATATACGTCTTGATGTGCCTGCTCAGTTCGCTGGAGACGGCTTTCTGTTGTTCAGCATTGAGGTGCTGATGCTCAGCCTTGAGCTCCACATGCACATCCACACTGTCCAGGTTGCCATTACGATACAGATGTATCTCATAACACTCTGAAAGCTGTTTTATTTTAAGCACCTGCTCCTCGATCTGCGTGGGAAACACATTAACCCCGCGAATGATCAACATGTCATCACTGCGCCCGGTGATCTTGTCGATCCGCCGCATCGGCCGCGCTGTCCCCGGCAGCAACCGCGTCAAATCCCGGGTGCGGTAGCGAATCATCGGCAGCGCCTCCTTGCTCAAGGAGGTAAACACCAGTTCTCCCATCTGCCCGTCCGGCAGCACCTCACCCGTCACCGGGTCGATGATCTCCGGGTAGAAGTGATCCTCCCAAATGGTCGGGCCATCCTTGGTTTCCGCACACTCCATGGCCACCCCAGGCCCCATGATTTCCGACAGCCCGTAAATATCCAGCGCCGTAATCCCCAGTCGCGCCTCGATTGCACTGCGCAGCTCGGCAGTCCACGGCTCGGCCCCAAAGATCCCCAGTCGCAACGCCAGCTTCTGTGGATCAATGCCCTGGCGCTCGATTTCATCGGCAATGTTCAGCATGTACGAGGGCGTGACCATGATGATGTCCGGCTGGAAATCCTTGATCAGTTGCACCTGTTTTTCCGTCTGCCCGCCGGACATCGGAATCACCGTACAACCCAGGCGTTCCGCGCCGTAGTGGGCACCAAGACCGCCGGTGAACAGCCCGTAGCCATAGGAGATATGCACCTTGTCGCCACGTCGCCCACCGGCCGCGCGGATCGAGCGGGCCACCACATTGGCCCAGGTGTCGATGTCGTTCTGGGTGTAACCCACCACCGTCGGCTTGCCGGTGGTGCCGCTGGACGCATGCAGGCGCACCACCTCGTTCATCGGCACGGCAAACATGCCGTAGGGGTAGCTGTCCCGCAGGTCGCCCTTGGTGGTGAACGGGAACCTGGCCAGGTCGTCCAGGGACTTGATGTCATCCGGGTGCACCCCCAGCGCGTCGAAGCGCTGACGGTACAGCGGCACATTCTGGTAGGCGTGGCGAAGGCTCCAGCGCAGGCGCTCCAGTTGATGGGCGCGCAGTTCGTCGACGCTGGCGGTTTCCAGCGGGTCCAGCACAGGGTTAAGCACGGCGTTTGGAATAGGCATGTTCATGAGTTCACTCGAATTATTTTTGTGTATCAGCCCACCGCACACCGTGGGCTTTGAGTGCATGCCCCAAGGATACCGCTAGGCTCCCCGGGAATCGCGAATCTTTAGTCGGACAGGCGCTCGATGATCAGCGCGATGCCTTGGCCCACGCCGATGCACATGGTGCACAGGGCGTAGCGGCCGCCACGTTCCTCCAATTCATGCAGGGCGGTAGTTACCAGCCGTGCGCCGCTCATCCCCAGTGGATGGCCGAGGGCGATGGCGCCGCCGTTGGGGTTCACCCGTGGGTCGTTGTCCCCCAGGCCCAGCTCGCGCAGCACCGCCAGGCCCTGGGCGGCGAAGGCTTCGTTGAGCTCGATCACGTCCATGTCCGCCAGGCTCAGGTTGGCCAGTTCCAGCACCTTGCGGGTCGCCGGCACCGGGCCGATGCCCATGATGCGCGGTTCCACGCCGGCGGTGGCCATCGCCACCACCCGGCCGCGGGCGACCAGGCCGTGACGCTTGGCAACTTCCGCGCTGGCCAGCAGCAGGGCGCAGGCGCCGTCGTTGACCCCGGATGCATTGCCGGCGGTGATGCTGCCACCCTCGCGGAATGGCGTGCCAAGTTTCTGCAGTTGCTCAAGGGTGGTGTCGCCGCGGGGGTGTTCGTCGTGTTCCACCACCTTGGCCGGGCCTTTGCGCTGGGGGATTTCCACCGCGACGATTTCCCTGGCCAGGCGCCCGCTGGCCTGGGCGGCGGCTGCACGTTGCTGGCTGCGCAGGGCAAACGCGTCCTGGTCGGCACGGGAGATATTGAACTGCTCGGCGACGTTTTCAGCGGTCTCCGGCATCGAGTCGATCCCGTAGGCCTTTTTCATCAGCGGGTTGACGAAGCGCCAGCCAATGGTGGTGTCGTATAGCTGCGCATCGCGGGAAAACGCCTGTTCGGCCTTGCCCATTACCAGCGGCGCACGGGACATCGATTCCACGCCGCCTACCAGCATCAAGCCGGCCTCGCCACAGCGAATCGCCCGGGCCGCGCTGCCGATGGCGTCCAGCCCCGAGCCGCACAAACGGTTGAGGGTGGTGCCCGGCACGCTCACCGGCAGCCCGGCCAGCAGCGCCGACATGCGCGCCACGTTGCGGTTGTCTTCGCCGGCCTGGTTGGCGCAGCCGTAGATCACATCGTCGACGCTGCTCCAGTCCACTTGCGGGTGGCGGCGCAGCAGTTCGCGCAGCGGCACCGCTCCGAGGTCGTCGGCGCGCACGCTGCTCAAGGCGCCGGCGTAGCGGCCGATCGGGGTGCGGACTGCGTCGATGATCAAGGCGTCATTCATTCGGATTCTCCTGCGCCAGCACCGTGCCGCGCACTTTGTAGGATTTGCCATGGAACAGCGCAATCAGCTGGCCCAGTTGGTTTTCGATACGGACGTCGTAGTTGCCGGTGCGACCCGAGCGGCTTTGCTCGCGGCAATCGGCACTCAAGGTGTCGCCCAGGTGGGCCGGGGCGATGTAGTCGATGCTGCAGCCCAGCGCCACGGTGGCGTCGTTGTAGCTGTTGCAGGCCAGGGCGAATGCCGAGTCCGCCAGCGCAAACAGGTAGCCGCCGTGGCAGGTGCCGTGGCCCTGGATCATGTCGGCGCGCACGCTCATGCCCAGTCGTGCGCAACCCGGCGCCACCGAGAGCAGGCGCATGCCCATGCCCTGGCTGGCGGCATCGCGGCTGAACATGGTCTGGGCGCACTGGTTGGCCAGGTTCATGGCTTCATGGTTGGTCATGTGGTGCGCTCCTTTCAGCGGCCCTTGAAGCTTGGGCTGCGTTTTTCCATGAAGGCGGCGACGCCTTCGCGGTAATCCTCGCTGCGCCCGGCCAGGCGTTGCAGGTCGCGCTCCAGCTCCAGTTGTTGGTCAAAGCTGTTGCTCAGGCTGGCGTTCAGGCTGCGCTTGATCAGCGCCAGGCCGTAGGTCGGTTGCGTGGCCAGGTGGCGGGCGAGGGTCAGGGCTTCGTTGCGCAAGTCGGCGTCGTCCACGCAGCGGTAGATCAGGCCCCATTGCTCGGCCTGCTCGGCGCTCAGGCGGTTGCCCAGCAGGGCCAGCGCCTTGGCGCGGGCCATGCCCACCAGGCGCGGCAGGGTCCAGGTGCCGCCGGAATCGGGGATCAGGCCGATCTTGCAGAAGGCTTGGATGAAGTTCGCCGAGCGTGCTGCCAGCACCAGGTCGCAGGCCAGCGGGATGTTCGCGCCGGCACCGGCCGCCACGCCGTTGACCGCGCAGATCACCGGCAAAGGCAGGTCGCGCAGTTGGCGGATCAGCGGGTTGTAGAACTTCTCGATGGATTCGCCCAGGTCCGGCACCGCGCTGCCGGGTGCCACGTTGCGGTCGCTGAGGTCTTGCCCGGCGCAAAAGCCGCGGCCTTCACCGGTGAGCAGCAGCACGCGCACGTCGGGGTTTTCCTGGACTTGCTTCAACGCTTGCTGGACTTCGCCGTGCATCTGCGTGTTGAAGCTGTTGAGCTGGTCGGGGCGATTGAGGCTGAGCAGGGCGACGCCGGCCTCGATGGAAAACAGGATGTGTTCGAAGTTCATGGTCGTGAGGCCCTCACGGTGCACGCTCGGCGGTCAGCCGGCTCATTATTGGATCGGCGTGGTCAGCCGGTTTTGCCGGAGTATAGCTTTAACGTGATACATAAATGCAACGATAAAATTGATTTGGTGTGTCTTGTTTTGAGTTTGATGAAAATGAACTGCTCGCTGTGCTGGTCGGTAAATACCTGATAAATCCCCTATTTTATTAGCTTTATGTCGATTATCAGCGGCACCGTATCAAGCCACGGCGACACATGATTCAAGCGATACGCTTTTTCAGCTTTGTGCTTGTAAAAATGATGTGATACAAAATAAGCCAAGATCGGCATCGCTTTGCGAATACGCCATAAAAGGAATCCCCATGACTTGCTACAGCCTCGACGGCCTGACCCCGGTGATCGACCCCACGGCCTACGTCCATCCCTCGGCGGTACTGATCGGCGACGTGATCATCGGCCCCCATTGCTATGTAGGGCCGCTGGCGAGTTTGCGCGGCGACTTCGGGCGCATCGTCCTCGAAGAAGGCGCCAACCTGCAGGACACCTGTGTGATGCACGGCTTCCCGGACAGCGATACGGTGGTCGAGCGCAACGGCCATATCGGCCACGGCGCCGTGCTGCACGGTTGCCGGATCGGCACCGATGCGCTGGTGGGCATGAATGCGGTGGTGATGGACAACGCCCGTATCGGCGCTCGCTCATTCGTCTCGGCGGCGGCGTTCGTCAAAGCCGGTTTCGAGTGCCCTGAGCAGTCGCTGGTGATGGGCACGCCGGCCAGCGTCAAGCGCAGCCTCAGTGATGAAGAGGTGCACTGGAAACAAACCGGCACCCGTGAATACCAGCGCCTGGCTCAGCGTTGCCTGGAGCAGATGCAGGAATGCGCACCCCTGAGCGCACCGGAAGCCGATCGCCCACGCATCAGCGACAGCGGCCTGCGGCCCAAGGGCAGATGAATCGCCTGCATCCCGACGCCGCTAAAAACGGTATATTTTCTCTTTTTGCCTCGGTACGCCCATGTCGTCACTGACACCCCTGAACCAACTGATTACCCGCTTCCAGGAGCAGACGCCGATTCGCGCCAGTTCCTTGATCATCACCTTGTACGGGGACGCCATCGAACCCCACGGCGGGACGGTGTGGCTGGGCAGCCTGATCCAGTTGCTCGAACCCATCGGCATCAATGAACGGCTGATCCGCACCTCGATCTTTCGCCTGACCAAGGAAGGCTGGCTGACCGCCGAAAAAGTCGGGCGCCGCAGCTACTACAGCCTGACCGGTGCCGGGCGTCGGCGTTTCGACAAGGCCTTCAAGCGGGTCTACAGCTCCAGCGTGCCGGCATGGGATGGCTCGTGGTGCCTGGTGATGCTCACGCAGTTGACCCAGGACAAGCGCAAACAAGTGCGTGAAGAGCTGGAGTGGCAAGGTTTTGGTGCGATTGCCCCGACCGTGCTGGCCTGCCCACGCAGCGACCGCGCCGACGTCAACGCCACCTTGCTCGACCTCGGCGCCCAGGAAGACACCATCGTCTTCGAAACCACCGCCCAGGATGTACTGGCCTCCAAGGCCCTGCGGGTGCAGGTGCGCGAGAGCTGGAACATCGAGGAGCTGGCGGCCCATTACAGCGAGTTCATCCAACTGTTCCGACCGCTCTGGCAAGCGCTTCGCGAGCAGGAACAGCTACAGCCTGCGGATTGTTTCCTGGCACGAGTCCTGCTTATTCATGAGTACCGCAAACTGCTGCTGCGCGACCCGCAATTGCCCGATGAATTGCTCCCCGGCGATTGGGAAGGCCGCGCCGCCCGCCAGTTGTGCCGCAATATTTACCGGTTGATTTACGCCAAGGCCGAGGAATGGCTGAACAGCGCGCTGGAAACTGCCGACGGCCCGTTGCCGGACGTTGGCGAAAGCTTTTACCGGCGGTTCGGAGGCCTGAAATAAGGAGCGACGCTGTTCAGGAGAACGGGTGGAGTAATGTGGCGTAGAGAATAAAAATAAGCCTGCGTGAGGCCTGAACATGATGTCTTCAATTGCACAGCGCTGTGATGGGTTCGACCAATGGATCCATCAGATCAATCAGATCTGTGGCGCATTCGATGGGCAGATCCTGGGGGATGGTTTTTCCGGGCAGATCCGCGAGTACCAGAGCGGCGCGCTGAAACTCAGCTTTGTCGACGCCTGCCAGGCGCGGCTGTTTCGTACCTCCAGCCAAATCGCGGCGGGCGAGGGCGGCAAGTACTTTGCCGTGTTCCAGCTCGACGGCACGGCCGGCATGGCCCAGGGTGACAGCAAGGCGCTGTTGCGCGCCGGCGACATTACCCTGATCGATGCGGCGCACCCCAGCGACTTCACCTACAGCGAGAATTCGCGGCAGTTGTCGTTGATCCTGCCGTCGTACCTGGTGGAGCAGACCTTGCGTTTCAACCCGGTCAAATGCGGGCACCGGATCGAGGCGGCGTCGCCGATGGCGATGCTGTCCCGGCAGCTGATTCTGGAGGCCACCCGGCAAGACAACCTGACCTTGCAGGAAAGCGAGGCGACGCTGGAGGCGATCATCAACCTGCTGCGCCCGGCGATCAGCCAGGCGGGCGAGGGCAGCGACGCCCATGAGCGAGTGTTCCGCAAGACGCTGGAGTGTATTGACCAGCACATTCGCTCCGAAGAGCTGTGCCCCGAGTGGCTGGCGCGGGAGGTGGGGATGTCGGTGCGCGGGCTGTACCGGATCTTTGCCCGCAAGGGCCTGGTGGTGGCGCGGTACATCAAGAACCGACGGCTGGATTTGTGTGCTGAGTCCCTGCGCCAATCCAGGGTGGAGGAAAAGCTTTCGGTGCTGGGGTACTCGTGGGGGTTTTCGGATTCGAGTTATTTTTCGACGGCGTTCAAGTCACGGTTCGGCATTGCGCCGGGTGAGTACCGCAAACAACACGCCTGATCAGGGGATACGCCGATCAAAAATGTGGGAGCGGGCTTGCTCGCGAATGCGGTGGTTCAGTTGATGCATTGGGTGACTGACACACCGCATTCGCGAGCAAGCCCGCTCCCACATTTGGATCGCGTTTCGTTCAGTTGGGCATTCCATCTTCAATCGCAATCCCTTGCGCCCGCATTTCCTTGATCAACCCCGCCCTTGTGCCCGGCAGATTGAGCATCGCTTTGTGCCGTAACTCAGTCACTTCCGCAGCGCTATAGGGCTTGTAATCCACCGGCGTACTCTTGCCCGCCATCCCGTCCGGGCGCATCAGCCAGTTCAGCAAATCCGCCAGTTGCCCATCGTTCAGCGCCGACTGCGACATCCCCGGCACTCGTACCAAAAACTCCCGCCCGCCTGGCACCTTCAGAAAGTTGCCGACAAACCCGGTCATCCTCGGTGTGTCGTTGGCCGCCGAGCCCATGCCGCTGCCCAGATGGCAGCCGGCACACTGCAGCTGATAGTTGGTCGCCACGCTGTACCCGGCCTGGGCGATCGGCGTTTGCGGCGACTCATTCCCCGGTGCGTGCTTCTGGTTTGGATTGGGAATGGCCCGAGCCTGGGCGAGCGGGGTGGCGAAGACACACATCAAGCTCAGCAAAAACAACGTACGCATGACAAGCCTCTTGCACTGACCTGTGGCGAGGGCGCTTGCTCCCGTTGGGCTGTGCTGCGGCCCCAAGATCTCTGGGAGCGCTTCGCACTCCAACGGGAGCAAGCTCCCTCGCCACAAGGGTGAGTTAAACCGCGACGCCGCGAATGATCGAGACCGTGCAGTGGTAGATGTGGGATTTGGCCGCCAGGCACCAGTTCACATCGTTGTTGTTGAACGGCCGGTATGCCGGTTCCTCACTGTCGTTACGCGTGCACGCGCACTGGGCGCAGCTTTGCTTACCGCAGCAGTCGTTATAGGAAATGATGTAGTCCTTGCCATCCGCCGGGTTGCGGCAGGTGCCGATCCAGGTCACCTGGGACGCCTCGGTGCCCGGTGGGCAGGAGGTCACCGAACCGCCACAGCAACTGCACAGGAAACCGTCGATGGAGCAGTAGCGCCAGTAGTCGCAACTGTTCGGGTCGCCCGGGTCACCGGCTTTCGGGTTATCGGCAGCCAGCGCCTTACTGGTGCGGTCCAGGGGCAGCAGCAGGGGCAACGCGGCGCCTGCGACCATCAGCGAACCCATACGGGCCAACAGTTTGCGTCGCGACGTGGTGTCGGCCAGGCGACGGGTCGAGCGCTCGAATAACAGATCCAGCAATTTCATGAGAGTCTCCCTGCCTTAATCAGTGGCTATGGCCGTGGCTGTGGTCGTGGGGCTGCGGCTGGCTGTTGAGGTATTCCTGCAGCGTCGCGCTTTTCAGGTGTTCGACTTCGAACAGGCTGTCCAGGTGCTCGCGGGAATTGACCAGGCCCTTGGCGCGCAAGGTGCCGCTCTTGTCGATCAGCGCGGCATACGGCAGCTTGCCGATCTGGTAGGTCATGCCGACTTCCGGGCCGACCACGTAGGTGACGTCGTCCAGCTTGTGTTCGGTGATCAGCGCGTGCTGGGCTTCCATGTCGCCGTCGCTGATAAACACCACGTCGAGTCGGTCAGCCTGTTCCCTGGCGATGGACTTGATCGCCGGCAACAGGGATTTGCAGATCGGGCAGGTGGGCGAGAGGAAGAACAGCAACTGGTTCTTCTCACCGGCATAGCCGAAGTTCACCGGGCGGCCTTTACGGTCGGAAGCGGTGACTTGCGGGGCCGGCTCATTCACCGCCACGCCCTTGTCGACCATCAGTGCGCCGGCCGGGGCGATGCGCCCGTGCAGCACACCAATCTGGCGCACCAGGCCCATCACGGCAAACGCCAGCGCCAGCAGCAGTACCCACAGCAGTACGTTGGAAACAATAAGGCCTTCCATTGATCACCTACCAATCAGTTTGAGCAGAAGAGGGGAGTTCGCCAGCAGGCCATCGGCTGCGGCGTAAATCAGCAGCGCGACGGCGCTGGCGGCGACGGTCACGAAGCCGTCGAAAAAACCCAGGTCACGGGCAATCGGCAGCACGCTGGCCAACAGGGCCACGGCCACCAGTGCGCCGTTGCGCAACAGCAGGATTGGCCGCAACGGCTGCGCCTGGTCGGGGCCTGCGCAGCCGCAGTCGATGTCCCGGCGGCCGCGCCACAGGTTGATGCCAATGGCGGCGGCGTACAGTGCAATCAAGCCGGCGGCGCCGAGGGCGGCCCAGGAACGGCTGGCCGGCACCAGCAGGGCAAAGGCAATCACCAGCTCCACCACCGGGATTACCCGGGCGGCGGGGCGAGTCACTGCCTCTGGCAGCAACTGGTAATCGGCCAGTTGCCGGGCGAAGCGTGCCGGTGCGCGCAACTTGTGGGTCGCGGCACTGGCCAGCAACACCGCGATGGCGAGGGCGCTGGCAATGATGAAGATCGGGTCGATATGCATGGCCGAACCTCTTTAGTAGCTCATGATCTGGGTCGCGGTCTTCGCTACCTTGGCCATGCTACCGGTGAGTTTATTGGTCTTGAGGTCGAAGATCTGCAAGCCGCCTTCGACGTCGGCGCCCAGCAACAGGGGCTTGTCGTCGCCGGTGGCCTGCATGCTCCAGACCGGGGTCGGGGCTTCCAGGGTGGCTATCTTCTTCATGGTCTTGAGGTCGTAGGCCCAGATGATGGTGCTCGGGTCTTCCCACTTCATCGGCTCGTGGTTGTCGTGCATCAGCACGTACATGCGGTTGAGCTTTGGTGCCACGGCCATCAACTGCCAGCCACCCGGGGCCCAGCCGGTTTTCTTTTCCGCGTCGGTGGTGAGTGACCAGGACGGTAGGATTTTCGGCTCATCGCCGGAGAAATCTACCGGGCGGATGGTGCCGGTGGTGGTGGTGAAGTAGTAGGTGTCGCCCACGTTCACCGCGCGTTCGTTGAGCTTCTCGGCGTTGGGGTCGAAGAAGTGCGTGCGGTTGCGCGAGGTTTCCTGGCCCTGCTCGTTCAGCGTCACCACTTGCAGGCTGCCGTCGCCGCACAGGGAGGCGAAGCGGCGAGTGCCGACCGGGTAATTGAGTACGCAGCCCGGGATCGCGATTTCGGCGGTGACGGAGCGGGACTGGGTGTCGACCACGGTCACCGAGGTGGAGGGTGTGAAGTTGTAGACGTAGACGAAGCGGTCATCGCCGCTGGTCTTCAGCCCATAGCGCTGGGTCAGGGATTCGGCGCGTTTGTTCGGGATCAGCACTTCCCAGGCGGGCGACAGGCTGGAGCTGTCCCAGGCGGTGAGCACATCGGTGCGATCGCCCCGGGTGCCGCGGGAATAGTAAATGTCGGCGCTGTACAGGGTCTTCTGGTCGTGGCTCAGGGCCGAGGGCGCGGCGAAGCCGGTGGGGACCATGCCGAGGACGCGCTTCTTGTCGGGATCTACCACGGTGACGCGGCCGACCACGAAGCTTTCGAATTCGACGTCTACCACGAATGCGCGGTGGGCTTCCGGTGGAAAGGCCAGGGTGGTCTGGCCGATGGTGTCTGGCGGTAAATCCGCCTGGGCGCTGTTCAAGCCGAGTACAAGCAGGCCCAGACCCAGCGCTGACTGTACGTTGATCCTGTTGCTTCGCATTAGGGGCACTCCCTGAATTATTGTGTTTTGCTAATCGCGGGTGCTTTGGCAGATTCTTGCAAGTGGATTCTGCCTTGTGGGGCGATTGCAAGAATTGTTGTGTCTGCCAAGTGGTTGTGTGTCTGTGCCAATGGTTTGGGGTAGGGTGTATATCCGTTATTTTTGTTATGGCTGGTATTGGTTCC
>NZ_JACARZ010000136.1:0-9921 GCF_013386315.1 Pseudomonas sp. P7779
GGAGTGAGGGCACACCGAGCCTGGGCGAGGTGCCGAGTGGTGGGGCAAGAGCGTTTTGCTTACTTTTGCGCTTTTCAAAAGTGAGCCGCTGTAAGAGCGGAACCCATATCAGCAACAACCCAAATAACGGATATACACCCAAATCCAAACCCAAACCCACAAACCACCTTACGGCAGCAAAGCCAACTCAATCAGCTCATGCAGTTCTTCAACCTCAAGCGGCGCGGTAGAAAACAGATTACGAAACACGGTGGGCGCAACGATCAAATTGATCAGCCGATCCACGCTGGGAAGTGTCCCGGCGTCGTCGGTGTACCGATCCAGGATCGTCTCCAACTGCCCGGTGAGAATCCCCACGCAATACCCCGGCGCTTGACTGCATTGCACATCACGCATCATCTCGCGGCCAAGGTCCGAGCTCATCTCATCACGGTATTGCTCACCCCAGGCCCGCAGGTCTCCGCGCAGGCTGCCGGTATCAGCCGGCTCACTGTCCGGGCGCAGACGGGCCATCGCAACATCGGCCAGCAGCGCCGCCAAGTCACCCCAGCGCCGGTAGATGGTCGAAGGCGTCACTCCGGCGCGCGTGGCTATCTGCGGCACGGTCACGCTGGAACGGTCCTGCTCTTCGAGCAATTCACGCACCGCCGAATGCACTGATTCCTGGACCCGGGCACTACGGCCCCCCGGGCGGAGCCCTTCTTTTATCGCCATGCGTAAAACCTTAACACAAAGAATTTGCTTTAAGCGCCATCCGGTAGCACACTCCGCAAAAGCAAAATATTAGCTTTAGCGGAGCGTGCCCATGTCCAGCGTTACTTCTCATCGTTCCAGCCTGGTGTTTCTGGCGATCACCTTGCTGACGTTTCTCGCCGCCTCCAGCGCGCCGACCCCGTTGTACCACCTCTATCAAGAGGGCCTGCACTTTTCGGCGGCGATGTTGACCCTGGTATTTGGCATTTACGCCTTGAGCCTGCTGGCTGCATTGCTGACCGTGGGTTCACTGTCGGACCACCTGGGGCGCAAGCCGGTAATTTTTGCCGCGCTGCTCCTCGATATGCTGGCGATGCTGCTGTTTATCAATGCCGACAGTGTCGGCTGGCTGGTTGCCGCCCGCACGGTACAAGGCTTTGCCACCGGCATGGCCACCGCTGTGCTGGGCGCCGCATTGCTCGACACCGACCGCCAGCAAGGCCCGCTGATCAACAGCGTAGCGCCTTTGCTGGGCATGGCGTGCGGGGCCATGGGCTGCAGTCTGCTGGTGGAGTTCGCGCCGATGCCGACCACGTTGATTTACTGGACCCTGCTCGGGTTGATGATCCTGCAGGCATTGTACGTCTGGCGCCTGCCGGAGACAGTCAGCCGGATTCCGGGGGCCCTGGCCTCGCTATGGCCCACCTTGCATGTACCGCCCCAGGCCCGACGGGCCTTGTGGATCTCGTTGCCGGTAGACGTAGCCGTATGGGCCATGGGCGGTTTTTATCTGTCCCTGGCGCCCTCGCTGGTGCGGGCGGCGACCGGGTCCACCTCGAACCTGATCGGCGGCGGACTGGTGGCGGTGTTGACGCTGAGCGGGGCGGTGATGATTTTCAGCCTGCGCAACCGCCCGGCGGACAAAGTCCTGCGGTTGGGCGCCGTGCTGCTGGCGGTGGGTGTTGCGCTGATCCTCACGGCCGTCCACAGCGCCAGCCTGCCGCTGTTCTTCATTGCCACGCTGATCGCCGGCGGTGGTTTTGGCTCGGGATTCCTCGGTGCGCTGCGCAGTGTTTTGCCGTTGGCCTTGCCCCATGAGCGGGCGGGCTTGATGTCGGCGTTCTATGTGCTGAGTTACCTGGCGTTCTGTGTGCCGTCGCTGTTGGCGGGCAACTTGACGCGCACCTTCGGTTTGATCGCCACCACCGACGGTTATGGCGTGGTGCTGATCGTATTGGCACTCGGCGCGTTGGTGGCGTTGCTAATGCAGGATTTGGCGAAGAGCAGGGCGACGGCGGGTAATTGATTCGGTAATAATTCGTCACCCTTACGCCTTGGGATTCACCCATGAAGATCATCCGCAGCAAAGAATTCACCGGCACCCGCGCCTGGGAGGCGCTGGACATAGCCAATATGAACGGCATCACCACCCGTTTGCATTGGACCGACCAGCCGTATCGCTGGCACGTGAATGACGGCGAAGAGGTGTTCGTGGTGCTTGATGGCCAGGTGCAGATGCACTATCGCGAAAACGGCAGCGAACAGATGGCCTTGCTTGAGGTAGGCGACATCTTCTACGCCAGTGTCGGCACCGAGCATGTGGCCCATCCACAGGGCCCCGCACGGATTCTGGTGATTGAAACCGAAGGCAGCGTTTAATCACATATCTACGAAACAGATAACAGTTAGAGATATTACCCGTTATATAGATATTCGATTCGGTTCTACCATGGTCTCAACCTCATGCGAGGAAGAGGACTACACCATGACTTGCCCGAATACGCTTCACAGCAGCTTGAAACCCTTCAGTCACCTGACCCGTCCCCGGGAAGTGATTCGCCAGTTCACCCCCAACTGGTTTGCCGCCACCATGGGCACCGGGGTGCTGGCGTTGGCGCTGGCGCAATTGCCGGTCAGCGTATCGGGGTTGCATGCCGTCGCCGAAGGGCTGTGGCTGTTTACCATCGGCCTGTTTGTGCTGTTCAGCGTGCTGTATGCGGCGCGCTGGGTGATGTTTTTCCACGAGGCCCGGCGCATTTTCGGGCACTCCACGGTGTCGATGTTCTTCGGCACCATCCCCATGGGCCTGGCGACCATTATCAACGGCTTCCTGCTGTTCGGCGTGCCGCGCTGGGGGGATGGCGTGGTGCAACTGGCCGAGGTGCTGTGGTGGCTCGACGTCGCGATGGCCCTGGCCTGCGGGGTGCTGATCCCGTTCATGATGTTCACCCGTCAGGAACACAGCATCGACCAGATGACTGCCGTGTGGCTGTTGCCGGTGGTGGCCGCGGAAGTCGCCGCCGCCAGCGGTGGCCTGCTGGCGCCGCACCTGGCCGACGCCCATTCGCAACTGGTGATGCTGGTGACCAGCTACGTGCTGTGGGCGTTTTCCCTGCCGGTGGCGTTCAGCATCCTGACCATCCTGATGCTGCGCATGGCCCTGCATAAACTGCCACACGCCAATATGGCCGCGTCGAGTTGGCTGGCTCTAGGTCCCATCGGCACCGGTGCCCTGGGCATGCTGGTACTGGGCGGTGATGCACCTGCCATCTTTGCCGCCAACGGTCTGCCCGGCGTCGGTGAGATGGCCAACGGCATCGGCCTGGTCGCAGGCATCACCCTGTGGGGCTTCGGCTTGTGGTGGATGCTGATCGCGGTGCTGATCACCCTGCGTTACCTGCGGGCCGGTATCCCGTTCAACCTTGGCTGGTGGGGCTTCACCTTCCCGTTGGGCGTGTACTCGCTGGCCACGCTGAAACTGGCGAGCACCTTGCACCTGGGTTTTTTCAGCATCGTTGGTTGCGTGTTGGTGGCGGCGCTGGCGCTGATGTGGCTGATCGTCGCCAAGCGCACGGTGCAGGGCGCCTATAAAGGCGAGCTTTTTGTATCGCCGTGCATTGCAGGACTAGCGAATAAGTAAGCAGGATTAGGTAAAGTCGTGGCCTGGAAAAACCAATAACAGCCTTCAGGCCACGCAGGAACACGGACGATGAGCCACCCCTCGCAATTCACTTTGCTGCGCAAACGGCGTTTCCTGCCGTTCTTCATTACCCAGTCCCTTGGTGCGTTCAACGACAATATATTCAAGCAGTCGTTGATCCTGGCGATTCTCTACAAGCTGACCATCGAGGGCGACCGCTCGATCTGGGTCAATCTCTGCGCGTTGCTGTTTATCCTGCCGTTCTTCCTGTTCTCGGCCCTGGCCGGGCAATTTGGCGAGAAGTTCAACAAGGACGCGCTGATCCGGGTGATCAAGATCGGCGAAATCGTGATCATGTCCGTGGGCGCGGTGGGTTTCATGTTCAACCACCTGGAGCTGATGCTGCTGGCGCTGTTTGCTATGGGCACGCACTCGGCGCTGTTCGGGCCGGTGAAATACTCGATCATGCCCCAGGCCCTGCACGAAGATGAGCTGGTGGGCGGCAATGGCCTGGTGGAAATGGGCACGTTCCTCGCGATCCTCGCGGGCACCATTGGCGCCGGGATCATGATGTCGTCCACCCATTACGCGCCGGTGGTCTCGACGGCCATCGTCGGCATTGCGGTGCTGGGCTACCTGGCCAGCCGCAGCATTCCGCGCGCGGCGGCGTCCAGCCCCGAGATGCGCCTGAACTGGAATATCTTCAGTCAGTCCTGGGCCACCTTGAAGCTCGGCCTGGGGCAGACACCGGCGGTGTCGCGCTCGATTGTCGGCAACTCGTGGTTCTGGTTTGTCGGCGCGATCTACCTGACGCAAATCCCGGCCTACGCCAAGGAATGGATGTACGGCGACGAGACTGTGGTAACGCTGATCCTCACGGTGTTCTCGGTGGGCATCGCACTGGGTTCGATGCTGTGCGAAAAGCTCTCCGGGCGCAAAGTCGAGATCGGCCTGGTGCCGTTCGGCTCGTTCGGTTTGACCGTGTTCGGCCTGCTGTTGTGGTGGCATTCCGGCGGCTTCCCGCAGAACGTCCAGGCCAACGACTGGATCGCCGTGCTGAGTTACGGCCAGGCGTGGTGGGTGTTGTTCGATATCCTCGGCCTTGGCGTATTCGGCGGCTTCTATATCGTGCCGCTGTACGCGTTGATTCAGTCGCGTACCGCCGAGAACGAGCGGGCGCGGGTGATCGCGGCCAACAACATTCTCAATGCGCTGTTCATGGTGGTCTCGGCGATCGTCTCGATCCTGCTGCTGAGCGTGGCCAAGCTGTCGATTCCCGAGCTGTTCCTGGTGGTGTCGCTGCTGAACATCGCGGTCAACACCTACATCTTCAAGATCGTGCCCGAGTTCACCATGCGTTTCATGATCTGGCTGCTCAGCCATTCCATGTACCGCGTCGAGCACAAGAACCTCGAGCTGATCCCGGACGAGGGCGCGGCGTTGCTGGTGTGCAATCACGTGTCGTTTGTCGATGCGCTGTTGATTGCCGGTTCGGTGCGTCGGCCGATTCGTTTTGTCATGTACTACAAGATCTACAACCTGCCGGTTTTGAACTTTATCTTCCGCACTGCCGGGGCGATTCCGATTGCCGGGCGGCATGAGGACATCCAGATCTACGAAAAGGCCTTCCAGCGGATTGCCCACTATCTGAAGGACGGCGAGCTGGTGTGCATCTTCCCGGAAGGAAAATTGACCTCCGATGGCGAGATGAACGAGTTCCGAAGCGGCGTGACGCGGATTCTTGCAGAGACGCCGGTGCCGGTGATTCCGATGGCGTTGCAGGGGTTGTGGGGGAGTTTCTTCAGTCGCGATCCGAACAAGGGCTTCTTTCACCGGATCTGGTCGCGAGTGACCCTGGTGGCCGGCGCGCCGGTGACGGTGGAGGCGGCGACGCCCGAGGCGTTGCATGGTCTGGTTGGCACGTTGAGGGGTGATCTCAAGTAGTCAAGTTCTGGTGCTCAGGACCTTCTGCGCTGAAGGGCCTGGGCAGGGACTGACTTTGATGTGGGACAACGCTTGCAGTTTGTAGTTTTGGGTAATAAATCACTCATCCTGCGGAACCATTTCTTTCTAATTGCCACGCAGTCATCGTAGTTGTCTAACGCTAAGGATGATTTTCGATGAACATGCAAGTGAGTACTAACCCTCCCGCTTTACAACCGCCTTTACATACTCTTTCTACAGCACCCTCCGATAAGTTACAGGATAAACAGGGCGAGCCTTCTGCGCCGATAAATATCATCCCGAATATGCCATTCAACGAAGGTGGGGTCCAGATAGATTTAAGTGTTAGGGGCGGCGGGCGTGGTTTTTTCTCCCCGCCAAAAGACCAGGCGTTAACGATTAAGACGGGTGACAGCGCGGACAAAATTCATATTAAAAATTCGGCTGATGGAGGATTGACCGCCGAGATTAATGGCAAGACCTACGACATTCCTTTCGATACCAAGAGTAATGGTCAGCAGCATCTTGAGATCCAAAGCAACGGCGGAGACGACAATGTCACTATTGACGACGACGTAAAAGTGCCCGTCAGCGTCAAGCTGGGAGCCGGCAACGATCGATTCAACGCTGGAGGCGGCAGGACCAATGTCTACGGCGGTGTTGGTAATGACACCATTCAATTGGGCAGCGGTGTCGGGTATGCCGAGGGCAACGATGGGGATGACACGATCACCGGAGGCTCGGCATATAGCGTCATGTATGGGGGTAACGGCAACGACAAGTTGCGGGGAGCAGGTGGTGGCACTTACATGGACGGTGGCAGCGGCAATGATTCGCTGCGTGGAGGCGGTGGGAAGAACGTCATGAATGGCGGAAAGGGAAATGATGTTGTAGATGGTGGTGCTGGTCAGAATACAATTTATACCGGCAAGGGGCAGGATACGGTTAATTCAGTATCTGATAAGGATATTGTTTACGGCAAGAAAGACGACACTATAAAACGCACGGGGAACTCTAAGTTCGTTGAGGTGACGCCGTCTGACGTTGGTAAAAAAGCGTTTGAGGTTAAAGGGGATGGTGAGTTCAAGCAGCGCGTTGAAGATGATCTAGAGTTTTTTCGGGGTTCTCCAGTAGGGCAAAAAATGCTTGGGGCGTTAGACAAGACTCCCGCGCCGATAAAAATAGAGAAGGTGCCAGAGTCGGAGGGTATCTTTTATAAGTACGGACGTAAGGACTTACAACCGCTCAATGAGCACCCACCTCAAGATTCGCAACACGGATTCATCACTAATAACACGCCAGGTATGCCGGCTGATGATGCAACAGTCTCCTACAACCCTTCGTTCATTATGGACAAGTACGAGCGTCCAGGCGTCTCAACCCTGTTCCATGAGTTCGCCCATGCGTACGACGGTGTCGACGGTAAGTTCTTGCCCGGAGAAACTGAAGTACCGCCAGAAACTAGCGATCCCCGCAGGCCAACTCGTGAGCCAAATTTGGAGCGGCAAGCCGTTGGGTTACCAACGGACGGTGAACCTTATGATTTTGATAATGACCCCTCAACGCCCCCTACCAGTACAAACCCGGAGCCGTATAACGAAAATGCACTTTACAAGGAATGGGGGAAAGAACCGCGTGAACGCTACTATGACGTCTGATGCATCACAGAGTAGTAAATAGCGTGCCGTACTCGGTGGACTATTAAGTCCACCTTGTTTTTATTGCCGGTGAGTGGCTCAGGCGCTGATCTTGAGCCCGATCAGCCCACAGATAATCAACGCCACACTGGCCAGTCGAAACAGCGCCATGGACTCCCCGAACAGGATAATCCCGGCAATCACCGTGCCCACTGCACCGACGCCGGTCCAGATGGCATAGGCGGTGCCCAGCGGCAGTTCCTTCATGGCCAGCCCCAACAGTCCGAGGCTGACGGCCATGGCGGCAATCGTCAGGGCCGTGGGCAGTGGCTTGCTGAAACCGTCGGTGTATTTCAGTCCGACGGCCCAGCCGACTTCAAACAGTCCGGCAAAAAACAGAATGATCCAGGACATGATGACCTCCCTTCTTAGGTGGGGTCGTCCCCGGATTAAGCGCTTGATTGCGTCGCAGGGTCGTCCCCGCGAAGCCCGGTAGAGTGCCGAATATTGATCAGGTGATCAAGTTTCGGACTTGCCCGCCAACAATTCGCGGTCTTCCTTTTCGCTCATTCGCCGGAAGTACGTAGCCAGGAGTGCCCCGGAAATATTGTGCCAGACGCTGAACAGCGCACTCGGCACCGCCGCCAGTGGCGAGAAGTGCGCACTTGCCAGTGCGGCGCCCAAGCCGGAGTTCTGCATGCCCACTTCCAGCGACAGGGATTTGCGTTGTGCCAGCGGCAGCCCGAACACACGGCCGGTGAAATAGCCCAGCAGGAAGCCAAAGGTGTTATGCAGGATCACCACCGCCATGATCAACAGGCCCGACTCGGCAATCTTCGCCTGGCTGGCCGCCACCACGGCGGCGACAATCGCCACGATGCTGACCACCGACACCAGCGGCAACACCTCGACCGCATGCTGTACCCGGGCGCCCAGCAAGCGCTGCGCCACCACGCCCAACACGATCGGCAGCAGCACCACTTGCAGGATCGACCAGAACAACTCCATGAACGACACCGGCAACCAGGCCGAGGCCAGCAGCCAGATCAGCGCGGGCGTCAGCAGCGGAGCGAGGAGGGTGGTGACGGCGGCGATGGCCACCGACAGGGCCAGGTCGCCCCGGGCCAGCCAGGTCATGACGTTGGACGACGTGCCGCTCGGGCAGCAGCCGACGAGGATCACACCGACGGCAATTTCCGGTGGCAGGTGAAAGACCTGACACAGCAGCCAGGCCACGCCGGGCATGATCACGAAATGCGCGACCACACCCAATGCCACGCGCCACGGATGGCGCGCGACTTCAGCGAAGTCTTCAAGTTTGAGGGTCAGCCCCATGCCGAACATCACCAGGCCCAACAGCGGCACGATGGCGCCTTTGAGACCGAGAAACCAGGCGGGTTGCAGGAACGCAACCACGGCAAAAATCAGCACCCAGTAGGCGAAGGTATTGCCGACGAAACGGCTCAAGGCGGCGAGTGCACGCATGGGGTTGGTCCTTGTTATTCGATTTTGGAAGTGCGCATGCGATCAAATGTGGGAGCGGGCTTGCTCGCGAATGCGGTGTGTCAGCCAGGAAGATATCAACTGAAAGGACGCATTCGCGAGCAAGCCCGCTCCCACATTTTGATCTTCACAAGGCTTTAGATACCTTGTGGGGTCTCTTCGCCACCCAGTGCCTCAACCAACGCCGGCAGGAAGTCGCCAAACGTCAGCATCATCAGGGTAAAGCTGGCGTCCTGCTGACCCAGTGCTTCGTCGCCACCGTCCTGTTCCGCCTGATCCTGCAGCAGGTCTTCGAACTTCAGGCGCTTGACGGTCATTTTGTCGTCCAGCATGAAGGACAGCTTGTCCTGCCAAGCCAGGGACAACTGGGTCACGACTTTGCCGGTGGTCAGGTGCAGCTGGATCTCTTCGCCGGTCAGGTCCTGGCGTTTGCAGCGCACGATGCCGCCGTCTTCGTGGGTGTCGCGCAGTTCGCATTCGTCGAGGACGAAGAAGTCATCGGCCGGTTTCTGGGTGGTGACCCAGTCGGTCATGATGGCGGTTGGCGCGGTTTTCACGGTCAGCGGACGTACTGGCAGGGTGCCGATCACTTCACGCAGGGTGGACAGCAGGTCTTCGGCACGTTTCGGGCTGGCGGAGTTCACCAGGATCAGGCCCTGTTTCGGCGCGATGGCGGCGAAGGTCGACGAGCGACGGATAAACGCGCGCGGCAGGAAGGCCTGGATGATTTCATCCTTGATCTGGTCGCGTTCCTTTTTGTAGACCTTGCGCATTTGCTCGGCTTCGATCTCTTCGACCTTTTCCTTCACCGCATCACGCACCACGCTACCCGGCAGGATACGTTCTTCCTTGCGCGCAGCGATCAGCAGGAAATCACCGCTGACGTGTACCAGGGGCGCGTCTTCGCCTTTACCGAAAGGGGCGACGAAACCGTAAGTGGTCAACTCCTGGCTTGCACAAGGGCGCGCCAGTTTGGTGGCCAGTGCAGTTTCCAACGCCTCGGCATCAACAGGCAGATCTTGGGTCAGGCGATAGATAAGCAGGTTTTTGAACCACATGGGGTGAGTCTCTCCTTATATACAAAGGGGGGCATTATTCTCCTCATGGCGTCATAGGCCAACCCTCGCTAAGCCATTGGAAGGCCTGAAAAAAATTATTTAAGAAAGTGCTTGCCAGACCATGGGTCGCTCCGTAGAATGCGCGCCACACCGAAAGTGAAGGGTG
>NZ_JACARZ010000137.1:0-4713 GCF_013386315.1 Pseudomonas sp. P7779
TGGTGGTGCCAGTGGTGGGGGTGGGGCGTCGGGGAGTTGGTAAGCCTCCCCCGGAAGCTAGGCGGGCTTGTACGCAACCCAGCCCTTGAAGCTGAAGCCCGCGTAGAACAGTTCCACACCTTCGAAGCCTGCCTCCCGTAGCAGCGCTTCATCGTCGTTGGGTGACAGCACCGGCAAGTGGCTGCTGATGGCGGCAATCGCCCGCTGCGCATCTTCAGCCGGCACGCCGGAATCCACCGCATAGGCCGCATAACGCTTCAGCCAGCGCGCTTTTTCCTCTGGCGACGACTGCGGGAAGCTGTGATGCGCCGCAATCAAAGGCGCGCCCGGCGACAAGCGCCGCCACAGTTCTTTCAGGGTTTGCAGACGCTCTTCGGCCGGGATGAAATGCAAGGTCAGCAAGGACGTGGCGGCATCGAACGGCCCCTCGGGCGCGGTATCGATATAGCCTTCATGTAACTGCACCCGGGCCATCAGCGGACCCAAGGTGGCCTCGGCCAGCTTCAGCATCTCGGCAGACGGGTCCACCCCCACAAACTGCCACTCGGGCTGACTGTCGGCAAACTTCTTCAACTCCAGCCCACCGCCTGCGCCGAGTACCAATACCTTGCCGGTGGCCGAGACGCTTTCGCGCAATAGCAGCGTGGTCATGCGCTGCAGGGACTCGAAACCCGGCACCAGCCTCACCGGGCCTTCGGCGTAGCGGGCGACAGCGTCGGGATCTGAAAACCAGGTCATTGCTGGCTCCTGTTGGCGGGGGAAGCGACAACCCTACTGGGGCAAATTCAGGCTGGCAATTGAAGAGATGTGCAGTTGTGTTAAAACGTTGCCTTTGCTGATTTTGAGAGTACCCCTCGAATGCTTCCCGACATGCTTATCCGCGATGCACGGCCTGAAGACGCGTTATGCGTTGGTGTGCTGGGCATGCAGGTTTTTCTCGATACTTACGCCACCGAAGGCATTCGCGACTCAATCGCCGCCGAGGCGCTGCAAGCGTTTTCGCCCCAGACGATTTCCGCGCTGATCGCCCAGCCGGGCACGGCCATCATCGTCGCTGAATCCAACGGGCATCTGGTGGGGTTTGCCCAGGTGGCGATGGACACCGGCCATGCGCTGATCTCAACCCCGAAGGCGGCGGAGTTGCAGCGGCTCTACATCCAGGAACGGTTTACCGGACTCGGACTCGGCTACCGTTTGCTGCAAGCGGCTGAACAGCGCGCAGGGCAGGGTGGCGCTTCTTTGTTGTGGGCGACGGTGTGGGTCGGCAACGAGCGGGCGCTGGGTTTTTACCCGCGTCGTGGTTATGAGCTATTGGGGGCGCCTACGTATACGTTCCAGAATGAAACCCATGAAAATCGGTTGTTTGGCAAAAGGCTTGGCGTCTAGCCGTCAGAGCGTTTTGCTGAGGAAAACCCGGCTGCTGCCTTGCGGGTCGCATGGTATTTCACCAAAACGTACCCACCCATTCTTCTCGTAAAATTCCGGGGCCTGGAAACTGATGGTGTACAGCACCGCCGAGCGGCACCCTCGGTGGCGGGCTTCGTCTTCGAACGCCTTCAGCAGCGATGTACCCAGGCCTGAACCACGCAGCGCATCGGGCAAATGGAACAGGTCGAGGAACGCCATCCCGAGGCTGGTTTTGCCGGTGATGCCGCCGAGGGTTTCACCGGTGTCGGGATCCTTGATCAGCACCGTCAACGGACGTCGGTCATTGGAGCCGGTGATGTGTTCGTTGAAGGTGGCGAGTCCCTTGCCGAGAAGCTGCTCGGCTTCGGCGTCTGGTTGGTCACCTATCTCAATCAAATGCTGTTTCATCAGGTTCTGCTCCCTGTCAAAGCCGTTCCCGCACCATCCGCATCAGCCGTTCACCCACCTGATCCACGCCTTTGTTTTGCGCAACCACCTGGGCACCTTCCATCAACAACGTCAGCTCTTCAGCCAGCTCCCCGGGCTTGCTCGCCTTGAGCTGCGTGCACAGCAGCTTCACCCGCTCAAACTGGCGTTTTTTATGCGCCTGGATCAGCGCTCGCGCAGGGTGATCGGCCTCCGGAATTTCCGCGAGGGTGTTGGTAAACGGGCAACCGCGATAGCCCGCCCGTTCCAGGTCTTCGACGATAAAAACCGCCAAGCCCAGCAGCTGTTCCCTGGGGGAGTCGGGGTGTTGCTGCGCCAGGCCATCCAGCACATCGCTGTAGCTTTCCGTCAGGCGCTCCAGCCACTCCAGCACCAGCGCATCCTTATTCTCGAAATGCCGGTACACGGTCATCTTGGTCGAGGCGGCCAGTGCCGCAATGGCATCCACGCTGACACGGGTGATGCCCTGTTCGACAAACAGCGTTTGCGCCGCATCGACGATCCGCTCGCGGGGCGGCAGTTGAGGTGTCCGTTGCGCACGCATGCACATTCTCCACTTGACAGCGATACCATGGAGTATCGCATGATACTTGTCGGTATCGTTCGATACCGAAGAGTATTCATCATACCCGTTTGGAGGGTTTCATGTACCTGTCTGAATATGCCGATCAGGATGCTACCGGCCTGGCACGCCTGATCCACACCCACGCTGTCAGTGTCGACGAGGTGCGCGCGGTGGCCTTGCAAGCCATCTTAACCGTCAACCCGCAGATCAACGCCTTGGTGGAAGCCTGGGACGATGAACCGGTTGCGGCCCAAGGCCCGTTCCATGGCGTGCCGCTGTTGCTCAAAGACCTGGGCGTCAGCGCCGCAGGTCGCCGCAATGAACTCGGCAGCGCGCTCGCGCAGGGCTGCACCGCCGATGCCGACTCGGAACTGATGACCCGCCTGCGCCGCGCCGGCCTCATGCCGTTGGGCCGCACCACCACCCCCGAATTCGCCGCCAGCACCACCACCGAAAGCCGCTTTTCAGGCCCCACCCGCAACCCGTGGGACGTGCAGCGCAGCGCCGGTGGTTCCAGCGGCGGCTCGGCAGCGGCGGTGGCGGCGGGGTTGGTACCGGTGGCGCATGCGACCGATGGCGGCGGCTCAATCCGCGTACCCGCGTCCATGTGCGGCCTGTTCGGGCTCAAGCCCAGCCGTGGTCGCGTGCCCATGGGGCCGGACGTCGACGAAGTCTGGAGTGGTTTGGCAGTGCACGGGGTATTGACCCGTTCGGTACGCGACAGCGCTGGCATGCTCGACGCGATCCATGGCGGCGCGCCTGGAGATCCGTTTCACATAGCACCGCCAGAAAACAGCTTTTCGGCGCTTGCCCAACGGGCGCCCGGTTCGTTGCGCATTGCCCTCCAGAGCCTGCCTTTAAACGGGCAGAAGCTGCATCCGGCGGTGGAACAGGCGCTGTTCAATACCGCCAAACAACTGGAAGCACTGGGTCATCAGGTTGAAGAAATCCAGCCGGACATTGGCGTGAGTTGGGAAGCGTTTGTCGAACTCAATGCGCGTTTCTGGTCGTCGAACACGGCAGCCTGGATAGATGCAGTTGCCGGCGCGACGGGTCGTTCGATCAGCGCTGAATACCTGGAACCGGCGACACTGGCGCTGTATCGCCTGGGCAAGTCACTGCAAGCGACAGACCTGTTGGGGGCCCTGTGGGAACGCAACATCGTCGCGCGCCACATGGGTGACCTGTTCCAGCGATATGACGTTCTGCTGTCGCCCACACTGCCCGGGCTGGCGCCGATGATCGGCGACTACAACCAGGGCCAGGCGCAACTGGACGGGCGAGGGTGGATGAATCGAGTGTTTGCGCATTCGCCGTTTACCGCGCTGGCCAATGTCATTGGCGCGCCGGCGATGTCGGTGCCGCTGGGTCATGATTCCCGGAGCGGGCTGCCGATCGGCATGCAGTTCATGGGCGCGTTTGGTCAGGAGGGCATGTTGCTTGGCCTGGCGACGCAACTGGAACGGGCAACGCCTTGGGCTGCACGTCGCCCGCACGTGTGGGCCGGGGGAAACCTGTAACCCAAGGCAAATGCTTTCCCTGTGGCGAGGGAGCTTGCTCCCGTTGGGCTGTGCAGCAGCCCCAAAACCAGTCACCAGGTCTCTGAAAAACCGTATCCACTGAATCAGGGGCGCTTCGCACCCCAACGGGAGCAAGCTCCCTCGCCACAGAGGGAAGTGTGATGGCTAGATATCCATCACCATCTCATGCCACGCCATCCCGCCGTGGTCCGACGCCGACGGCTGCACATAGCGATAGCCCATGCGCTTATACAGCTCCACATGCTGGTCCTTGCACATCAGGTGAATGGTCTTCTTGCCCATCGCCTGCATGCGCTGCACGAACTCCGTCATCAAGCGCGTGGAGTAGCCCTTGCCTTGCTGGGCGGGATCCACCACCACCGACATGATCACCACATTCGGCGCATCGGCTGAATGCCCGACCAACTCCTTGAAGGCCTCATCCGACATCACCACTTCATCGGCGCAACCGCAGTTGATGAAACCGACCACAACACCATCCGCCTCCAGGATCAGAAAGCCTTGCGGGTACAGCGCAATGCGCGTGGCGATCTTTTCCAGGGTCGCGGCTTCATCGCCTTCGTAGGCCGAGATTTCGATCTCGTAGCAACGGTTGGCGTCTGCGGGGTTGGCGTTACGGAAGGTGAGGGCGTGCATTGGGTTACCAGAGAAATTGAACGACAGCCCCCATGATAAAGAAAGAACACCCCGACAGCACCGCCGAACACAAAACCCACTCACACCACCGACCCCCTATGGGAGCCGTCGAGCTTT
>NZ_JACARZ010000138.1:0-400 GCF_013386315.1 Pseudomonas sp. P7779
GTACGTAGTGACCGCGCGGGCCAAGGGTTTCAGCGAAAAACAGGTGCTGTACAAACACGTGTTTCGCAACGCCATGCTGCTGATCGTGGTTGGCCTGCCCCAGGCGCTCACCGCGATGTTGTTCGGCGGCTCGTTGCTGATTGAAGTGATTTTCTCCCTCGACGGCCTCGGTCGCCTGAGCTACGAAGCGGCAGTGGCACGGGACTATCCCGTGGTCTTCGGCACGCTGTTTATCTTTACCCTGGTCGGGTTGGTCATCAAGTTGCTGGGCGACCTGTGCTACCGCGTGCTGGACCCCCGGCTGGATTTTTCCGCGAGGTCGCACTGATGCCGGTTTTTACTCCGATTACCCGTCGCCGCTGGCTGCACTTCAAGCGCAATCGCCGCGGCTGGTGGTCGC
>NZ_JACARZ010000014.1:0-38910 GCF_013386315.1 Pseudomonas sp. P7779
GCTGGGGTGCGAAGCGCCCCCACCAGGCTGACTGCGGTTCTGCAGGAATCATTCGGTTGTCGGTTTTGGGGCCGCTGCGCAGCCCAGCGGGAGCAAGCTCCCTCGCCACAGAAAAGCAGGATTGGGCTATCCCAGGCGTTCTGCCAGCAACGGCAACAAACGTTCGCAGGAGGCTTCGATCTTGAGTTGCAGCAACTCATCGCCCCGTGTCTTGCCCAGATTGATGGCAATCACGGGCTTGCCTTGCTCGACCATCGCCTTGCACAACCGAAACGCCGAATACGCCATCAGCGACGAACCCACCACCAGCAATCCTTCTGCGTCATCCACCGCCGCCATCGCCTTGGCTGCCGTGCCCTGGGCGACGTTCTCGCCGAAAAACACCACGTCCGGTTTCAACCGTTGCCCGCCGCAGTGGGGGCAGCGGGGCACCTGAAAACGTCCTTCAAAGGCCGGGTCCAGCAGGGTGTCACCGTCGGGGGCTTGAACGGCATCCACACCCGCCAGGTACGGATTCTCCGCTTCCATTCGGCGCTGGATCAGGTCCCGTTCGCTGGTCTGCTGGCAATCCAGACATAGCACCCGGTGCAGGCTGCCGTGGAGTTCGATCACATCATGGCTGCCAGCCTGGTCGTGCAGGGTGTCGACGTTCTGGGTGATCAGCCCGGTAATGCGCTGGCGCTGCTGCAGGGTGGCCAACGCGATATGCGCCGCGTTCGGCTGCGCGACACGCACCCTCGGCCAGCCGAGCATCGCCCGCGCCCAGTAGCGGCGGCGCGCCTGCGGGGTTGCCAGGAACTCCTGGTACATCATCGGTGCCTTGCCCCGGCGCACGCCTTCGCTGTCGCGATAATCGGGAATCCCCGAAGAGGTGCTGATACCCGCACCGGTCAGCACCAGGAAGCGCCGTTGGGACATGGCCCGGTGCAGGCTGTCGAGTTGGTTATCGACTTGATGTTGCAGGGTATCGAGCATGGGGTCCCCAATGATTATTCGCCGCGAATGTACTGCTCCAGCTGTTTGATCAGGTCGGCCTGTTCGGCAATCGCTTCCTTGACCAGGTCGCCGATGGACAGCAGGCCAAGGAGCTCGCCGTTCTCCACCACAGGCAGGTGCCGCAGATGTCGGTCAGTCATGATCGTCATGCAAGTCTCGACAGTCTGGTGAGTGTCGACGGTGATCACCGGTGAATTCATGATCTCGTGGGCTTTGGTCGTCACCGAAGACAATCCATGGAGGATGACCTTACGGGCATAGTCTCGTTCACTGATGATGCCCACCACCTTGCCGTCCTGGAGCACTGGCAAGGCCCCGACGTTTTTCGAAGCCATCACGATCAAGGCCTCAAATACCGTATGGTCGTGGGGGATGGTGTGGACTTGATGGTTATGCTGGTCTTTGGACTTCAGCACTTGGGCAACGGTTTTCATGGAGGCCACTCCGGTGTTGTTATTGTTGGGAGGTTAGCAGGCCCTACAGAATCCTGGATGGCCTGCAGCAGGGCAAGGTCCAAAGCGGCATACATCCCGTCGAAAAACGTCATTGTCGCGATTTCTTAGTGCTTCTCAGCCTTTGTTTGCCGGTTTTGCCGCCCGCTTCGGGCTGGTGGCCGTCTTGCGCTTGGCCGGTTTGCGTTTGTTTTTCCACGGTGTGGCGCCACGTCCGGCCGGGCTGGCCGGGCCGCTGATGGTCAGGCGCATGCCAGTGCAGCGGGTCACCTGTTTGCTCATCCATGCGGCCTGTTTGGCGACGAACTCTTCCAGGCTCATCTCGCCGCTTTGTACCATGTCCAGTGCCTGCTCCCAGATAGCGGTGGTACCGGGGTCGGCAATTGCCCGTGGCACTGCATCAATCAGGCTGAACGCGGCGGGTGTTGCCGACAGCGCCTTGCCGTTTTTCACCAGGTAGCCGCGGTCCAGCAGGCCCTGGATGATCCCGGCGCGGGTGGCTTCGGTGCCGATCCCGGTGGTGTCCTTGAGCTTTTGCTTGAGCAGCGGGTCTTCCACCAGCTTGGCGACGTTTTTCATCGCCTTGATCAGGTCGCCTTCGGTGAAGGGTTTGGGTGGCTGGGTCCACAGGTCCTTGAGGTTGACCTTGGCCACGGCGTAGTCCTGCCCCTGAACCAGTTTTGGCAAGGACTGCGGCGCAGGTGCTTCACGGCCCTTGGCCGGTGCCAATGCTTCCGGCAATGCGCGTTTCCAGCCCGGCTCGACGATGACTTTACCGACAGCCCGCAAGGCTTCACCGGCACAATCGAAATCTGCCTGGGTACGGTCGTACTCGTGATTGGGCAGGAACTGCGCGAGATAGCGGGCGCGAATCAAGGTGTAGACGGCGCGATGCTTGCCCGTCAATTGCCCGACATCCTTGCCGGCGCCGGTGGGAATGATGCCGTGGTGAGCGCTGACCTTGGCGTCGTTCCAGGCCCGGGAGCGCCGCTTCGGGTCGATGTGTGGCATCAATTCATTCACCGCCGGATCGGCCCGCCCCAGCGCCGCGAGGATTTTCGGCGCGTCGCCGTGCTGGCTCAGGGGCAGGTAGCCGCAATCGCTGCGGGGGTAAGTGATGACCTTGTGGGTTTCGTAGAGCGACTGGGCAACATCCAGGGTTTCCTGGGCGCCGAGGCCAAGCTTTTTCGAGCAGATTTCCTGCAGGGTGCCGAGGTCGAAGGGCAGGGGCGCGACGTCGCGCATGCGCTCGGTACGCAGTTTGACCAGCCGGGCGCTGGCGGCGTTGCTCATGGCATTGGCGGCGTCCCGAGCAAGCTGCGGATTGAGGCAGCGGCCCTGATCGTCACAGGCGTCTTCTGTTGCGCGCCACTGCGCCGTAAAAGTGATGTCGTCGTGGAGCAGATCCACATCGATGGCCCAATAAGCGACGGGTACAAAGTCGGCAATGCTGCGGTCCCGGTCTACCACCAGGCGCAGGGTCGGGGTTTGCACACGGCCGACCGGCAACACGCCCTGGTAGCCGGACTGTTGGCCCAGCAGGGTAAACAGGCGGCTCATGTTCATCCCGATCAGCCAGTCGGCACGGGAGCGGCCAAGGGCCGAATGGTAGAGGCTGAAGGTTTCAGCACCGGGCTTCAACGAGGCCAGGGCCTTGCGGATCGACGCGTCGTCGAGCGCCGAGAGCCATAGCCGCTGGATGGGGCCGCGATAACGGCAATGCTCCACCAGCTCACGGGCGATCATCTCGCCCTCACGGTCGGCATCGGTGGCGATCACCAATTCCTGGGCTTCCCCCAGCAGACGCTTGACCGCCTTGAACTGGCTGGCAGTCTTGGGCTTGACCAGCATCTTCCACTTTTCGGGGATGATCGGCAGGTCGGCCAGCACCCAGCGCTTGTACTTCGCGTCGTAGCTGTCGGGCGGGGCGGTTTCCAGCAGGTGGCCGATGCACCAGGTCACCGTCACGCCTGAGCCCAGCCAGCAACCGTCGCCACGCCGGGTCGCGCCGAGCACGGCGGCGATATCCTTGGCCTGGGACGGTTTTTCACAGAGGAACAGCCGCATGGTCACCACATTCGCTACGCAATTGAATGGGGAGCAGGATGAGCAATAAATCAGAATTGGGCAACTTTTATCTGGATGGATATACAGCAATTTGTGTGTCTGGTGCTAAACCCAATGTGGGAGCGGGCTTGCTCGCGAACGCGGTGTATCAGTCAACCTATCCGGCGACTGACACCCCGCTTTCGCGAGCAAGCCCGCTCCCACACTGAAACTCCAGCGTCGGCCGGATCGACGTTTAGTTATTGTCGATATCGACGTTCTTGGTTTCTTTCAGGCAAATCAGCCCCACGATCAGGCTCACCCCGGTAATTACCACCGGGTACCACAGCCCATAGAAAATATCCCCGGTGTACACCACCAGCGCAAACGATACCGTCGGCAGGAAGCCACCAAACCAGCCATTCCCGATGTGGTATGGCAGCGACAGCGAGGTGTAGCGGATGCGTGTCGGGAACAGCTCCACCATCAGCGCTGCCAGCGGGCCGTAGCACATGGCGGCGATCAGGATCAGCGCGACAATCAGCACCACCACCATGGTTTTGTTGACCTGGGCCACATCAGCCGATTGCGGATAACCCGCCAGGGTCACCGCGCCTTTCAGGGCGGCTTCGTCGTAACCGTCGATACGCACATCACCCACGCTCACCTGCACTGCGCTGCCCGCCGGGGCGGCCGCGCTTTCATACGGCAGGCCCTGTTTCACCAGGAAGGTCTTGACCTTGTCGCACGGGCTGTCAAAACGCGCCTTGCCCACCGGGTCGAACTGGAAGGTGCAGGTGGCCGGGTCTGCCAATACGGTGATCGGCGACTGGCGGCTGGCGTGGTCCATCGCCGGGTTGGTGTAGTGCGCCAGGCCCTTGAAGATCGGGAAGTACAGCGCGGTGGCCAGCAGCAGGCCGACCATCAACACCGGCTTGCGCCCCAGCTTGTCCGAAAGCCAGCCGAAGAAGATGAAGAACGGCGCACCAATCACCACGCTGATGATCAGCAGCATGTTGGCCAGCGCCGGATCCATCTTCAAAAACTGTGTGAGGAAGAACAGCACATAAAACTGCGCGGCATAGAACGTCACTGCCTGGCCGGCGTTGATGCTGAATAGCGCAATCAGCACGATCTTGAGGTTTTCCCATTTGCCGAAGGATTCGCGGATCGGCGACTTGCTGGCCTTGCCTTCCTCTTTCATTTTCAGGAACGCCGGCGACTCGTGCAGGCTCATGCGGATCCAGGTGGAGATACCCAGCAGCACGATCGACAGCAGGAACGGCAGGCGCCAGCCCCACACTTCGAATTGGTCACCGGTGAAGTAACGGCAGGCCAGCACCACCAGCAGCGACAGCAGCAGGCCGAGGGTCGCGGTGGATTGAATCCAGCTGGTGTGGAAGCCGCGTTTGCCCGCCGGGGCGTGCTCGGCCACATAGGTGGCTGCGCCGCCGTACTCGCCGCCCAGCGCCAGGCCCTGGAGCATGCGCAGTGCCACGAGGATGATCGGTGCGGCAATGCCGATGCTCGAATAGGTCGGCAGCAGGCCGACGCAGAAAGTCGCCAGGCCCATCAGGATGATGGTGGCGAGGAAGGTGTACTTGCGCCCGATCATGTCACCCAGCCGACCGAACACCAGCGCGCCGAACGGGCGCACCACAAAGCCGGCGGCGAAGGCCATCAGGGCAAAGATAAACGCCGTGGTGTCGTTGACCCCGGCAAAGAACTGCTTGCTGATCACCGCCGCGAGGGCGCCGTAGAGGAAGAAGTCATACCACTCGAACACCGTCCCGAGGGAGGAGGCGAAGATGACTTTCTGCGTGTCGTTGCTGTCTCGCGCCTTGGTGGCGGAGCCCAGGGGTTGAGCGTGTTCTGACATTTGGGTAGCCCTCACAGTGATTATTTATTGTTGTTCCACTGTCGGCGCCACATCGGCGCCGCTATTCCCCTGTAGGAGCCCGGCTTGCCGGCGATGGCGCTCTCAAGCTGTGCACTACGCTTGAAAACGCCATCGCCGGCAAGCCGGGGTCCTGCAGGTCAAGCCGGTAAGGTCAGTTCTTTCTCCGGGGCGAGGCTCCTTGTGTTCGGCGAAAGGATAAGCTGCGCGGCTTTTTCCGCGATCATCAGCGTCGGTGAGCAGGTGTTGCCTGAAGTGATGCGTGGCATGACCGACGCGTCGGCGATGCGCAGGCCGGGAACCCCGTGCACTCGCAGTTGGGCGTCGACCACCGCGTCCTTGTCGCTGCCCATGCGGCAGGTGCCCACTGGATGGAAAATCGTGGTGCCAATGCGGGCGGCGGCTTCCTGCAGCTGTTCGTCCGTCTGCAGTTCTGCGCCGGGCAGGTACTCCACCGGGTTGAATTGCTTCAGGGCCGGCGCCGAGACGATGCGTCGGGTCAGGCGAATGGCGTCGGCGGCTACCCGCAGGTCTTCCGGATGGCTGAGGTAGTTGGGGCGGATCAGCGGTGCGTCTGCCGGGTTGGCCGAGCGAATGTCGATGCGGCCACGGCTTTGCGGGCGCAAGTCGCACACCGAAGCGGTGAAGGCCGGGAACCCGTGCAGTGGTTCGCCAAAGCGCTCCAGGGACAGCGGTTGCACGTGGTATTCGAGGTTGGCCGACGTCTGCTCCGGCCCGGAACGGGCGAACGCGCCAAGCTGGCTGGGGGCCATGGACAACGGGCCGCTGCGGTCGTACAGGTAGCGCAGGCCCATGCCCATCTTGCCCCACACGGTGCCGGCGATCTGGTTCAGGGTGCGGGCGTTTTCCAGCTTGTAGATCAGGCGCAGTTGCAGGTGATCCTGCAGGTTGCCGCCCACTCCGGGTAACTCGTGCAGCACATCGATGCCCAAAGGCTTGAGCACGCTGGAGGGGCCGATACCGGAGCGTTGCAGGATGCCGGGCGAACCTACGGAGCCGGCGCACAGGATGATTTCCTTGCGCGCCCGCCACGTGACTGGCTGGCCTTGCTGGCGAGCAACCACCGCCGCCGCACGGCCGTTCTCCAGGAGTACGCGGTCGACTTCAACCTCGGTCATCACCGTCAGGTTGGGCCGCTGGCGGATCGGTTTGAGAAACGCCTTGGCCGCATTCCAGCGCACGCCGGATTTCTGATTGACCTGGAAATAGCCACAGCCTTCGTTGTCGCCCTGGTTGAAGTCGCTGATGCTGTCGATACCGCTTTGCTGCGCCGCGTCACGAAACGCATCGAGGATCGGCCAGTGCAGGCGCTGTTGCTCAACCCGCCATTCACCGCCGTCACTGTGAAATTGCGAGGCACCGGCAAAATGGTTTTCGCTCTGCTTGAACAGCGGCAGCACATCCTTCCACGCCCAACCGGGATTGTCCTCGGCCCAGCCGTCGTAATCCCGGGCCTGGCCGCGCATGTAGATCATGCCGTTGATGGACGAGCACCCGCCCAGCACCTTGCCGCGCGGGTAGCTCAGCGCACGGCCTTGCAGGCCTTCCTGGGCTTCGGTCTTGAAGCACCAGTCGGTGCGCGGGTTGCCGATGCAGAACAGGTAGCCGACGGGAATATGGATCCAGGGGTAGTTATCGCGACCGCCTGCTTCAAGCAGCAACACGCGATGGGCAGGGTTGGCAGACAGTCGATTGGCCAGCAGGCAGCCCGCCGGGCCGGCGCCTACCACCACGTAATCGTATTCAGCAGCTGCAGAATGCATCTGTGACCTCGCTTGTTTTTCTTATTGGTCCCATCCTAGTTGTTAGTTTTCGTCTTAAAAATGTTAGTTTTTACCCAGCTGCTGTGCGTTTTTAGACAACGCTGCTGTTCAGGGGAAGAAGGGGAAGGCATGTTCGACTGGAATGATCTGCGGTTCTTTCTTGAGTTACAGCGTAGCGGACGCTTGCTCACGGCGGCGCAACGCCTGAAAACCACCCACGCCACCGTGGCCCGGCACATCGAGGCCATCGAGAAAAGCCTGGGCACTGCGCTGTTCGTGCAGCACGCCCAGGGTTACGAACTCACGCCCTCCGGCGAAGCCCTGCTCAAACATGCCGAAGCCATGGAAAACGTGGCGCTGCTGGCCGAAGAAGAACTGACTCATTCCGCCGCGCCCCTGGGCAAGATCCGCCTGGGGGTGGCCGAGGGTTTGGGCGTGATGTTCCTGGCCAGTCGCATGGGCGGCCTGTTCGAACGCTACCCGGGCCTGGAAGTGGAACTGCTGGCAGTGCCACGGTTTGTCAGCATCCTCAACCGCGAAGCGGAAATCAGCATCCACCTCGAACGCCCCAGCGTCGACCAACTGGTGACCCGCAAACTCACCGACTACCGCCTGGCGCTCTACGCCAGCCGCAGCTACCTGGACCGCACACCGCCGATTGAAAAACGCGAGGACCTGGCGGTGCACGCCTGGATCGATTACGTCGACGATTTACTGTTCAGCCAGGAACTGAAATTCCTCAGCAGTTTCTGCCGCAACCCCAAAGTGGTGTTCCACAGCACCAGCGTGATCGCCCAGCACCAGGCGGCGCGCTCGGGGTTGGGAATTGCCGTATTGCCCTGCTTCATGGCGGCGAGCGACCCGGACCTGGTGCCGCTGCTACCGGCGGAGAGCATCCAGCGCAGCTATTGGATCAGCTCCCGGCGCGAGTTGCACAAGTCGGTCAGGTTGCGGGTGTTGTGGGATTACCTGGTGGAACTCTGCGCGCGGGAGCAAGGGGTTTTGCTGGGGGAGGGTTAGAGCTTCACCACCTGATGCACCTGCTCACCACAGGCACGGATCTCCTTGATCATCTTTTCAAACGGCGCGCTGACAATTTCATCGTGGGTCAGCCAGCGTATTTTCTGCGTCAGGACGTAGTGATAACGCCAGTCGCCCTTGACGCGCTCACCCGTCAGGTCCAGGTCGTACCACGGCGAGCGTACCTGGCAAGCCTTGATGTCCTTGTCGATCTGCCCACCCGACAGTGTGATGGTGTAGTCCAGCGTCTCGGGGTTGCCTATGTACAAGTCGGCCAGTTGCCCATTGCGGCGGTAGTTGAGCAGACCGTCCCATTTCTCTTGCAGCAAGGCATCGTTGTAGACGTGGTCGTTGCCCAGCGGTTCCAGGGGCCGCATGTCCGTCAGGGTGGCGCTGACCTTGTAGCTGGCCGGGATCAGGAAGGCGGTGGCGGGGCGCTCGACCTGGCAGTCGGTGATCTGTTTGCCGAAGTTGTCGCAGATGTTCTGGTCGCTGGCGGTGGCGCCTTGCTGGCGGTCGGCGACGCTCAGTTGCATCAGCGGCATGCCGCGAAAATCAACGGTGGCCGAGACCCGGGCGGTGCCCTGGGCGTCGAAGCGCTCCTGTTTGTCGAGGATCAACGTGGGGGCGGCGGGTTGCAGCGGGATGTGTTCTTCACGTACCTGGCCCTCGGCGTTGGTCACCAGCACCCAGCGGTCCTGGATGTCGGGCAGGGTCTGGCCGGGGGCGAAGATCGGGTTGGTCGGGTCCAGCCACCACACCTGGCCATCGACTTCGGCGCGGACGATGGCGTGGTTCGGCGCGCCGGTACCGGGAATCAGCAGCGGGTTAACCACATCGCCACGGCTGACCCAGGCGGGCTCGGCCTTGATTCCGCTGGCCTTGAGCATGGCTGCCAGCAGCGTCGAAAGGTCTTTGCAGTCGCCGTAGCCGTGCTGTTCGATCTCCGCCAGGCTGAAGGGTACATAGCCGCGATCCGAGGCGCGCCAGTCGCCCAGGTAACGGTAGTGGTCGTTGATGTGCTGCATCAGGCCGGCCACCTGTTGTGCCGGTGGCAAGCCGCGAACGGCGGCCACGGCGGCGGCGCCCTGGGGCGGCAGCTTTGCGCCGAGGATCTGGTTGTAGCGTTCGGCAAAGCCGCCGAAGTACTGCTGGCGATCCAGGGAGCTGCCGACTTCGATACGCGGGGCGTGGCGTATGTAGGCGTTGGCGGATTCGTTGATATAGCTGAGGTAGGTCGGGGCCTTTTGCACCACGTCCAGGGTCTTGCGATTGGCTGATGGCGTAATGCTGAAATCCTCCATCAATTCGCTGCGCCACTCGATCGGCCGCTCGGCGGTGAAGCGTGCCTTGAAGTGGTCGCGCCGTGCGGCGTTGGGGCCGAACTGCAAGGCGTAGTAGAACTCGGTCATCAGCGGTTTGGCCGGGTGATGTTCGCGCACCGTGTAGCGGATTTGCGTGCCGACCCGCAGGTTGGGAAACGCCAGCGAGGTCTGTTTTTCCCGGGAGAAACCCTGGTCCGGGTTGGGGGCGGTGCGGGTGTCGATTTGCGTCGGGTCCAGGGGCACAGGTTTGCCGCCGGGCTGGGTGGACTCGGCCTTGATCAGTTCGAAGCCGTCTTCTTCCTGGTAGCTGAAGTCGATCCGCGAGAGCATTTCGCGGCCGCTTGGCTTGAGGATGGTGTAGTGAAAGCGGGTAGTGCAGTCGACGCTGGCGTCGCGGTTGAAGTGGCAATGCAGCTCGGTGTCGCTGGCCAGTGGGGCTTCGGCCATTGGTTGCAGGGCGGCAAGCGCGCTGTGACTGGCAAGCCCCCAGCTGATGCAGATCAGGGGACGGTAAAACGAAAAACGGAGCATGGGCGCCTCAGGTGGAACATTGACACAAGTACCCTAGGGGTACCGAGAAGGCGCCGGATGATAATGGATCGCAACACGAATGCCTAGCATTGTCCGACAATTAATTTCGCTGTAAGGCCCGATCTAGAGCCTTCGTTAATGTTTTAAGGATTATTTTTCGAGTTCAAACTCGACGCTGCCCAGCCGCTCACCGTTCACCAGCACGTGAACCGCATGCTTGCCGGGATAGTGCTTGCGCGTGGTCAATTCACGGATATGTTGGCCACGGCTGATGGCGTGATGTTCTCCGGCACCCAGGGTAAATACCTTGAGCTTGAACACCTTGGACGCGCTGTGACCGGCGCTTTTCACATAGTCGATGGCGTAGTCGACCACCAGCTTTTGCGACGAATCGGCAGTGGACTCCAGGCTGAAGGACAGGTTGATCCGCTCCCCCAACTTGATCGCCGCCGGCTCGACCTTGAGTTGATGGATCTTCACTTCGGCCCTGGCCCCGGCGCCCATGATCGTCAGCGCCCGGGTGTTGCCTTGCTTGATCAGGCTGCGCAGCGCGTGGCGGGCGATCCACGCGGTGTGGGGGTTATCCAGGGACCAGCCTTCGATCAGGCCCAGCACCCAATCCGGATGGTCCTTGGTGATGTCGTTGAGGTGGTTGGCCACCGACTTGCGCACGTAGAGGCTGCTGTCGGCCTTGAGATTGTCGAGGATCGAAGCGCACAGGTTCGGATCGGCCTGCACCTCGGCCAGGCGAAACGACCATGGCAGCCGTGGCCGTGAACCTTCGCTGGCGAGGCGTCGTACGTGTTCGTTGTCGTCCAGCGACCACTGTTGCATCACCGCCAGGGTGCGCTTGAAATCCTTCAGCAGAAAATGCCGCACGGCAAACTCGGCGGAGCCGAAGGTGGTGAAGTACTTGAGGGCAGCCATGGAGCGCTTGAAATCATCGCCGCCGTAGCTGGCAACGTAGTGGGGCAGGAACAGGCTGACAAAGGCGCTGTTCAGCCGAGGGGCCAGGGCATACAGCAACTTCAGGGTTTGCGGATAATCCAGCGGGATCACAGCGTTGAGGCTTTCACTGACCCGCGCCATGCGCTGCATCACCGACAGGTCTGCCAACCCGGCCTTGGCGTGTTTGAGAAAACCCTTGGCGTCGAACGCCGGGTACACCGCGGTCATTTCGCTGGCGATGTGTTGCAGGCGTTCGGCGTTGAAGATTTCCTTCAGGGCCGGGGCGCTTTGGTCGGTCATGGGCAAGTCCGCGGTTAGCCAGAGATGCCCACGAGGCTAACCATCAGTGCCTAGAGATACCAGCGATATTCCCGCGCATGAATTTCCTGCTGGAATGCCAGGTGGTCCTGGCGTTTGTTTTCGCAATACACGTCGACAAACTCCGCGCCCAGGCCTTCGCGCAACGTCGGCTGATGCTGCATGGCGCGCACCGCCTCCAGCATTTCCACGGGGAAGTCCGCGCCGCTGTTGCGGTCTTCGTTCAGCGGGGCGATGGGCTCCTTCGCTGCTTCAAGACCATGCTCAAGCCCCACCAGAATCGCCGCCAATACCAGATACGGGTTGGCATCGGCACTCGCCAGGCGATGTTCGATGCGCAGGTTGCGCGGGTCGGATTCAGGGATTCGCACGCACGCGTCACGGTCTTCAAAGCCCCAGCACGCGCGGGTTGCCGCGTTGACCGTGCCACCAAGGCGGCGGAAGGCGTTGTGGTTGGGCGAGAAGATCGGCATGCAGTGCGGCAGCAGTTCCAGGCAACCCGCCACTGCGTGGCGCAACGGTTGCTGCTGGTGGGCCGCCAGCAGGTTATTGCCCGCCGCATCGTACAGGCTGACGTGCACATGCATGCCGCTGCCGGGATGTTGCAGGTAAGGCTTGGCCATGAAGCTGGCGCGGTAGCCGTGCTTGAGGGCCACGCCACGAGTGCTGCGGCAGAACAGGGCGGCCCAGTCGGCGGCGCGCAGGCCGTCTTCCAGGTGGCCGAAATTGATTTCGAACTGGCCGGGGCCGAGTTCGGCGGTGATCACCGTGATGTCGATGCCCTGGGCCTTGGCCGTCTCGACCATATCGTCCAACACCGGCGCAAAGCGTGACAGGCGCTCGATGTGCAAGTTGGGCTGGTCGTCCGCGTCATCACTCAGCGGGTCGCGGGCAAATTGCGGCAGGCCGTCGCTGAGCTTTTTGTCGAACAGGTAGAACTCCAGCTCGAACGCGACCACCGGGTGAATGCCTTTGCGCTGCAGGCGTTCCAGCACCTTGGCCAGTACTTCCCGGGGTTCGAATTCGATGGGCGCTTCGGTGCCGTCGGAGGTAATCAACATCTGCCCCAGCGGCTGCGCCTCCCAGCTCACCGGCTTGAGGGTGCCGGGCACCAGGCTGCGGTTGGCGTCCGGGTCGCCGTCGTGGAAGCAATAGTCGCCGATCTTGAACAGGCCGCCCTGGGCACCCAGCAGCACCGCGTTCTGCGGCAGTTTCAACGGGCTGCCGGCGGCGACCTTTTCCAGCATCTCCACCGGGTAGCGCTTGCCGTAGAAATGCCCGGGAATGTCCAGGGCAATCAGGTCGACGTAGCGCACATCGGGATGGTTCTGGCGAAAGGTCCGGACTTCGGCCAAAAGCGTGGAAGCATGGCTTTTCACGGGTGTTGCTCCTAGTTGTAGACCCACAGCACGCGGGCTGGCAGGTCGGTCAGGTTGCCGTAGCGGCAGTGGGCAAAACTGGCCAGGTGGAAGCTGTCGCCGGGGCCCAGGGTGACCGAGTCCGGCTCGCCCTCGACCCACAGCGTCAACTCGCCCTCCAGCACGTAACCGGCCTGTTCGGCACGGTCGCTCATGGTTTGTTCGCCGCTGTTGGCACCGGGGGCCAGCAGGCTGTCGAGGATCGAGAACGCGCCGTGCATGCTCGGCGACACCAGGATGTCGGTGATGCCATTGGCGTAATACACCGTGCGCCGTTCGTTGGGGCGGGTGACCCAGTCCACCGCCTTGGGTTTGGACAGGCTGTAGAAATAGGTGGTGGGCACACCGAGCGCGTGGCTGATGGCCGTGAGGTCGGCCACGGTCGGGCGCGACAGGCCGCGTTCAACCTGGGACAGGAAACCCACGGAACGCTCGATCTTTTGCGCCAGTTGCGCCAGGGTGAGCTTCTTGTGCTTGCGCAGGTCGTGGATCAGGATCGCCAGGGCGTCGAGTTCTTCTTGCTTGTCCATGGGCGTTTCGTGAAATTCTTATCAGGAAATTTCATGAAAAATTACAGGATTAATTTCACGAGGGCAATGGGTATGGAGTTGGCAGAGCATTTACGCCGCCTGGAACAGGAGCTGCACCAATGCACCACCCGTGCAGATGCGGCGCGGTTGTCGGTGCTGCTGGCGGATGATTTCGTCGAATTTGGTGCCAGTGGCAATGTGTGGGGCAGCAAGGCCGAGGTGATCGAGGGGCTGCAGGATGAGGTGTTTTCAGTCCGTAGCATCAGTGACTTTGCAATGAAGGTGCTGGCCGAAGGCGTGGCGTTGGTGACGTATCGCTGCCAGCGCGCGGCGACGGATGCAAATGCGGCGGGGGAGTCGTTGCGCAGTTCGGTGTGGCGCGAAAGCGGCGGGCAGTGGCAGATGGTGTTTCATCAGGGCACGCCGACACGTCAGCGTGCACCTGTGTAAGCGCCGGCAGGTCAGACCGTACGCTTGGCCTCGAACCCCGACAGGCTGACATCATCACGATGCCCGAGCAGCTCGGCCACCACCGAGGTCGGCGACTTGTGCTTGTAGGTGTTGTAGTTGTTGACCGAGTCGTGGAAGAGCTGGCGGGTGAACGCGACACGGCTTTCCAGGCTGGCGATTTCTGCGCTGGGTGACGAGGCATTTTGCGCCGCCGCCAATTGTTGTTCGGCCTCCTTGAATTGGCCGAAGGCTTTTTTGCAGCGATCAAGCAGGGCCACCAGTTCCCTGTAGGTGCCGAACACGTAGAGCGCGAGCAAGGTGACAACGGTCACGAAAATGATGATGACGTGGGTACCAGTCATTGGAATTCCTGAGCGGCTGGAAAAAGGAACCAATCTTATCTGATTAATCGCCGGCCCGGTCGCTGGCCGCCCATCCATCTGCCGCTTCCATCACGGCGCTGAATGATTCCACGCCGCTGCGGTCGGAATCTTTACGCGTCATTCATTGAAGGAAGTGCCCATGAAGTCCAAATCCCTTGTTGCCTGCCTGCTGGTTGCCGCGAGCCTCTCTCCCGCGAGTCTCACCGTCCAGGCCGCAGATACCCCGCAAAAAACCGTGCAGCCTTCGAATATCAATACCCGCGACCTCAAGACGGGAGACCGTGCGCCAGACATTCTGATGCGTAAGGAGTCGGCCATTGCCGACTGGAAGAAACGTGGCCTGAAGCAGCCGGAAGAAGACAGCCAGTGGGCTCGAGTGAACGACAAGTACGTATTGCTCAAAACCACCAACGGCACGATTCTCGACATCACCCCCGTTAAAAAATAAAGCGTTCGGCGGGATGGGTGATCGCGCTTCATCCCGCTGGATTTGATTTTTGCATAAATGCATAAACCAGCATTTTTTTCTTCTTGTTTTGCGTTAAGGTACGTCCGCTGCGGGCCGCAATGGTCCCTTTACCTTGACCGGAATGAGAGCAGGATGCTTGCCACAATAAGAAATTACCCGCGTACCGTGAACCTGTTGTTGTCGGCCACGCTGATCCTCACCCTGGCCAAAGCCATCACCTTTCCGTACCTGGTGATCTACCTCACCAACCACTTTGCCCTCGACATCAGCCAGGTCGGCCTGGTGATCGGCAGCTCGCTGATCGTCGGCTCGCTGCTGAGTGTCTACGGCGGTTTCCTGGTAGACCGCATCAACAGCTACAGGCTATTGCTCAGCTTGAGTGTGGTGTTTGCCCTGGGGTTTATCGGCACGGTGCTGGCCCGGGAAATCTGGTCGTTCTACAGCTGCCTGATCCTGATCAACCTGGCGTACGCGGTGATCGACATCGCGATCAAGTCCGGGTTTGCCAGCCTGTTGCCGGAAGATGAGCGCAGCGAAGCGTTTTCCATCAAGTACACCCTGACCAATATCGGCTATGCCGTAGGGCCGTTTTTTGGCGCGATGGTGGCCAAGCTCGATATCAGCTTGCCGTTTATCCTGTCGGCGGTCCTGGGCTTCGGTTTTTTCCTGCTGTACTGGCGTTGGGGCGACCGCACGCTGGCCACGGTAGACACCACGCAAAAGCCGGTGTCGTTCCTCGCGGTGGGGCGTGTATTGCTGCGGGATCACCGACTGGTGTGCTTCACCGTCGGCGGCCTGCTCAGTGCCGTGGTGTTCGGCCAGTTCACCGCGTACCTGTCGCAGTACCTGGTGACCACCACTACCGCCGAATACACCTACACCATCATCAGCGCGGTACTCACCACCAACGCGGTGTTGGTGATTGCCCTGCAATACGCGATTGGCCGGCGCATTTCCCACCGCTACCTGAGCCAGTGGCTGATCTTCGGCCTGGGCATGTTCATGCTGGGGGTGATTGGCTTTGCTCTGGCGAGCAACGTGTGGTGGTGGATCCTGGCGATGGCGATTTTCACCGTGGGCGAAATCGTGGTGTTTCCGGCCGAGTACATGTTCATCGACCGCATCGCCCCGGACAACCTGCGGGGCATGTACTACGGGGCGCAAAACCTCTCCAACCTCGGTGCTGCCCTGGGGCCAGTGCTGTGCGGGCTGGTGCTGGCCAACCTGCCGGCCCACTACATGTTCTACATGTTGGCAGCGTTCATTGTCGGGGGAGGGGTGTTCTATTTTATCGGGGCGTCGTTGAAAGCCCGCGACATACTGTAGGAGCACGCTTGCTCACGAAGGTCGTTAACGATAACGCGCCACGCCTGAATGAACGCGGTGCCTGGGCGTTTTTCGCGAGCAAGCCTGCTCCTACAAAGGGCGCAGCGGCAGGTCATCCAGCCTGAGTTTACCGACGGTGTTGCTCTGCAATTCGTACCGCAACTCGTCGACCATCTTTTCCACTTCCTGCGGGGTCTGCAGCTTGTTGACGCTGATCCCGGTGACCACCAAATCCACCCGGCCGCTTTCGGCGTCGAAGACCTTGAGCGTCAACGACGCGTCACGGCACAGGGTGAATTCGCAGGTCAGGGGCGACAGGGCCTCTTCGATGCAGTTGCGCAGTTGGGAGAGCGTAAACATCAGGGTTCTCCTCAGCGACGACGCAGCAACAGGCCCAGCAGCAGGCCGACACCGGCGACGATCGCAACCGTTGCCAGGGGTTTTTGCTTGGCGAAATCGCCGACGGTGTCCAGCGCGTCACCGTAGGTTTGCTGCAACTGGCCAGCGGCCTGGCGAGCTACTCCCTCGGCCTGGAGACGTTCGTCACCGGTCAGATCACCCAGAAAACCTTGAGCCTTGCCGGCCACTTTTTCCACGGCGCCTTTGACTTGTTCGCTTTTCATGATGGATTCCTTAAAGGGCATGACATCTCAACGGCACAGGACCCGAAGCCCTGTGCCCACCCTTCAAGGTTAAGCAGTGCACCCCCGCGCAATAAGGCGAATTTGCACCGGTCTCACTAGTGCATTTGCACTCTATTTCGGCTTTTTAACCCGCAACTCACCGGCAAACAGCCCGCGCTCACGGGCCCACACGATGGCTGCACTACGGCTATGCACCCCCAGTTTGGAGTACACCGTGGCCACATGGTTACGCACGGTGTTGGGTGCCAGTTTCAGGCGCGAAGCGATTTCCTTGTCGGCCAGGCCTTCGCAAATCAACCCCAGTACGTCGCGCTCGCGGGCGGTCAGGTCGGTAAAGGAAATGTTCGGTACATTGGGGCTGTTGACGCTCTTGGCGTTGGCCAGTTTTTCAATCAGCGTCTGGCTGAACCATGAGGCGTCCTGCATCACTTCCTCGATCGCGGCCACCAGTTCCAGCTCGGAGCGCTTGCGTTCGGTGATGTTCATCAGCACCAGCAGGTAGCAGGGCACATCCTGGATACTGACGGTGTCGGCAGACAGCACACAGTCGATCAGCTCATTGCCTTTCTTGCGAATCTTCAGGTCGAGGCCGTCGAGGTTGCCGGCTTTTTCCAGGGTGGTGAACAGTTGCGTGCAGGCCTGGGGGCTGTCGATAAAGTCGATGTCTTCGATGGATTTGCCGATCAGTTCTTCACTGGTATAGCCGGTGATGGTCATGAAGGCTTCGTTGATATCCACCACCTGGCGGTTGGCGGCGTTGCACACCAGGGTCGGCACCGGCGTCAGGCGGAACGACTTGGCGAAGCGTTCCTCGCTCTGACGCAGGGCGGTTTCGGCCTTGCGGCGAGGCTCCAGGTCGGTGAAGGAAAACAGCATGCAGTCTTCCTCATTCATGTCCAGCGGCTGGCCGGCCACGATCACCAGTTTGCTGCCGCCTTCGGGCAGTTTCAGTTCGGCTTGCATCTGTGGAATGGTCGCGCCTTCGCCCAGGCGCTTGACGGCCAGGTCCTTGTTTTCGGCCTGTTCCAGCACGTCCAGTTCATACACCGAGTGGCCGATCACCTGGTCGCGGTTGTAGCCGGTCATCTCCAGGAAGCCCTGGTTGACCTTGATGTAGCGCAGGTCGCTCAGGCGGCAAATCACCGCCGGCGCCGGGTTGGCATTAAAGGTCTTTTCGAAGCGCTGTTCGGCGCTGGCCCATTCGGTGGCGTCGCTCAGGATCAACACCAGCAATTCCGGCTCGCCCGACGCGTCGTCGAGCACCAGGCTGCGCAGGCGATGCACCCAGACTTTTTCCTCGTCGCCGGTGGGGGTGACTTCCACCACCACATCGCTGAACTCTTCACCGTCTGCCACCCGGCTCAGAGGATAATTCTCCAGCACCAACGGGTGGTTGTTGCGATACCGCAAGGCAAAGCGCGCGGCGTATTCCTTGGTGTTGGCACCCAGGTCTTCGACTTTATCCACGCCATGCATCAGCAGCGCGGCTTCATTGGCCCAGAGTATGGTCTGGTCGGCCTCGGCGAGGATCACCCCATCGGACAAGCCGGAGATGATCTGCTGCAGTTGGCGGCGGTTGGTTTCTTTGGCGAGGACGGCCTGGCTCATGGTTTCTCCTGGGGTAAGTCGCATGGGAAGTACGACACCTGAGGCTCAGGATAGTGCAGAGAAAGTGCCCGGCGCGGGGTGCGAATGCACCAGTGCGCCTAGTGCAATTGTGTCGAGACCGCAGGGCAGGTGCCTCGCCAAACTGGCCACCTACCCACTGTTCAAAGGATTTAACATGACCACTGTCTATGAAACCAACCGTTCGCTGTTTCGTGTGTCCTGGGGCTCGGTATTGGCCGGTAGTGCAATTGCCCTGGTGACCTATCTGGTATTGAGCGTACTTGGCACCGCGATTGGCGCCAGCGCGGTAGACCCGATGGCCGCGGGTAACCCGCTGAGCGGTTTCGGCACCGGTGCCGGGATCTGGCTGTTTGTCTCGACGCTGCTGGCAATCGGTGCCGGTGCATTCGTGGCCGGGCGCACCGCGCCGGATCGCGGCGGCCTGCACGGCGTGCTGAGCTGGACCATCACCACCTTGCTCACCACCTGGCTGCTGGCCGCGCTGGCCACCAGCGTTGTGGGAGCGGCGGGCAATGTCGTCGGCAAGGGCCTGTCGGCTGCCGGCAGCGGGATCGCCGCCGTGGCGCCGGTTATCAGCGACAGCGTCAAGCAGCAACTGAATGAGCAGGGCATCAAGCTGGACTGGAACAGCCTGCAAGGTCAGCTCGACACACTGCTCAAGCAGAGCGGCAAACCTGAACTGGCCCCGGCCAACGTTGAGCAAAAAGCCGATCAGGCGGCTGCGGACGGCAAGCAGTCGGCCAACGATGCCGCGACCAACCCAGCCCAGGCTGGTGATGAATTGAAGCAGTGGTTCGAGCGGGTCAAGGCTTCCGGTGAGCCGGCGTTGAACGCGGCGGACAAGCAGGCACTGGTCAATATTGTTGCGGCCCGTACCGGCAAGAGCCAGGCTGAGGCCACCCAGATTGTCGACAACTACGCCCAGGCCTACCAGCAGGCCGTGCAGAAGGTTGACGAACTGAAGCAACAGGCTGAACAGAAAGCCCGTGAAGCCGGTGAAGTCGCGGCCAAGCAACTGTCCCGTGCTGCGTGGAGCACCTTGTTGATGTTGCTGCTGGGCGCAGCGTTGAGCTTCGGTGTGGGTCGCCTGGCGATTTCCACCCGTCGTGTACCGTTGGCCTGATCATGACCTGAGGTGATCTATGTGGCGAGGGAGCAAGCTCCCTCGCCACAATGCTTCGCTGGCACCAAACATGCTAGTGTCAGCACTCCAACATCCACTGGCAGTGCCTGGCGATGCGCGACATCTACAGCGTCTTCAACTCCAACGGCGCCTATGAAACCGGGGCCCATGCCCACGACGAATTCATGCTGATGGTGCCCGAGCACGGCCTGTTGCGTTTCAAGGATGAAGAAAGCGGGCGCACCACCTCGGTGATCGACCGCCAGTTCGTACTGGTGCCGCCGCAATCCAGCCATTCCTCCTCGTCACTCACCGCCAGCCAGGGCCACGTGGCGTTCTACGTCGACCCCGACTACATGCACTACGCCTTGCGTGACCTGTCCGGTGACGCCAACCGCTTGCTGCGCGTGCCCACCCTGGGCATCTGGCAAACCTCCGCGCCGTTGCACCATCTGCTCCTGGCAAAAAAAGCCTTCAGCCAACCCGACCTGTACATCGACCGCCGCCGCCAGGTGGCCCAGGCCGATCACTTGCTGCTGCTCGAATGCCTGGCGATTTCCCTCAGCCAGCCGAGTCTGCAACGCTCATCTACCGAGCGCCACGGCGCCATGCTGGTGCGTGACGTCAAGGCGTACGTGGAAGGCAACCTCGAACATGCGCCGGGGCTGGATGAAATCGCCGAGACGTTTCACATGTCGCGCCGCCATCTGACCCGGCTGTTCGCGCTGCACACCGGCGAGACGGTGCTGGCGTACGTCCAGCGCCTGCGCCTGGAGCGCGCGCAGACGTTGTTGCGGCACACCCGCATGTCGGTGCTGGAGATCGCCAATAACGTCGGCTATGAGTCACCGTCACACCTGGCCCATGTGTTTCGCCGGGTGCTGGGCGTGTCGCCGGATGAGTGGCGCCGCGGCTGATACCGCCTCAACTTTTTTGATGTCCCGATCCCGCGCATGATCCGGCCCGATCCCGTGCGCCGCAAATCCGTCATCCGTTCATCCTCACCCCGTCAACAACAAACAAGTCCGGCCTACCGGACGAGGAGGGGCGGTGAGTGCAAAACCCTTTATCAGCTTCGCAGGGGTGCAAAAAAGCTTCAAAGTCGAGGGCCGCCAGTTTGTGGCCGTGCGCAACGTATCGCTTGAAGTTCAGCGGGGCGAAATCATCACCCTGGTCGGCCCTTCGGGGTGCGGCAAGTCCACCTTGCTCAACATGACCGCCGGGCTCTTCGGCCCCACGGAGGGCCAGGTGCATTACGACGGCGCCGAGGTCAAGGGCGTCAACACCCGTGTCGGCTACATGACCCAGTCCGACCACTTGCTGCCGTGGCGCACCGTGGCCGGCAACATCGCCGTGCCGCTGCAAATCCGCCGCATGCCCAAGGCCCGGATCGACAGTCGCGTCGATGAGCTGATGGCGCTGGTGGGCCTCACCGGTTTTGGCGAAAGCTACCCCAACCAGCTTTCCGGCGGCATGCGCAAACGCGCGGCCATGGCGCGCTTGATGGCCAGCGACCCGGAAACCCTGCTGATGGACGAACCCTTCGGCGCCCTTGATGCGCAGATGCGCCTGACCCTGCAGACCGAACTCTTGCGCCTGTGCCGCAAGCTCAACAAGACCGTGCTGTTCGTCACCCACGATGTCGATGAAGCCATCGCGCTGGCGGACCGCTGCGTGGTGTTCGCCGGTCGCCCGGGCACCATCGACCATGTGCTCGATATTCCCTTGGGCGGTGAACGCAACCTGGTGCAATTGCGCTCCGACCCACGCTACGTGGAACTCTGCGCCTCCCTCTGGAAACGCTTGGCGCCCGACGTCGCCGGTGCTGCCGATCCCGCCTCATTGGCTCACTCGCTGGAGGTCGTATGATCCAGGTCTATCGCTTGCTGTTCCTGATTTTCCTGCTGGTGTTCTGGGAGTGTGTGTCCCGCTGGTTCGGCGTGGAATTTTTCATCAGCCGGCCTTCGGCGGTGGCGCAAAGCCTGTGGAAAATCCTCATGAACGGGGTGTTCTTCTATCACGCCGGCATCACCACCCTGGAAGCCGTGCTGGGCTTCTTCTTCGGCTCCCTCGCAGGCTTGATCGCCGGTTTGGTGCTGGGCCGCGCCAAGCTGCTGGCGGATATTCTCGACCCGTTCCTGACTGCCTTCTACAGCTTGCCGAAAGTCGCGCTGGCGCCGCTGTTCATCCTCTGGTTCGGCATCGGCTTGCCGATGAAAGTCATCCTGACCGCGGCCGTGGTGTTCTTCCTGGTGTTCCTCAATACCTACAGCGGCGTGCGCAACGTGTCCCGCGAGCAACTGACCATCCTGCGCCTGATGGGCGCCAAGGAGCGCGACCTGCTGACCATGGTGGTCATCCCGTCCGCTTTCACCTGGGTATTCACCGGCCTGCGCCTGTCGGTGCCCTATGCGCTGATCGGCGCGCTGGTGGGCGAGATCATCGCCGCCAACCGGGGCCTGGGCTACCTGCTCTCGGATGCAGCCTCGCAGTTCGATACCGCCGGTGTATTTGCCGCACTGGTGGGCATCATCGCCCTCGCGCTGATCCTGAACACGGCGGTGAAGCTGGCCGAACGCAAGTTGATGCCGTGGAAGGCCAACGAAGCGGAACGTGAAGTTGCGGTTTAACCCCTTATTTTTGTGGAGCTTGATCATGTTCAAACCACTGTTCATCGCCAGCGTTTTACTCGCTTCATACCTGCCCGCCGCGCAGGCCCGGGACCTGACTAAAGTCACCCTGGCGTTCCCCAGCGAAGGCTTCCTCTATGTGCCGATCTACGTCGCGCAGAAGCAAGGCTACTTCGCCGATGAAGGCCTGAATGTGGACGTCATCGTATTCCAGAAAGGCGGCTCGGCAGCACTCACCGCCGTGCTGGGGCGTGATGCGGATGCGTACGTCGGCCTGCCCGCCGTCGCGGTGCGCGCCCGCACCAAAGGCCAGAATGTCCAGGCATTCGCCGCCGTGCAGACCCAGTTCGGCAGCACCGTGGTGATCGACGGTGCCTCGGCGCAAAAGGCCGGCGTGTCGGCCACCTCATCCCTGGCCGCCCGTGCCCAGGCCCTCAAGGGCTTGAAGATCGGCGTCACCGGCCCTGGCAGCACCACCGACATGCTGGTGCGCTACCTGGCCAAGGATGCGGGGCTCAACCCGGACAAAGACTTCACCATCATGCCCATCGGCGGCGCGCCAAACATGCTCGCGGCGTTTTCCCAGGGCAGCATCAACGGCTTCTCGCTGTCGCCACCCACCATCACCACCGCCGAGAAGCAAGGCGGCTTTGTGTTGATGGACCTGGCCAAGGGCGAATACAAACCCCTGGACGGCTTCCTCTTCACTGCGATGATTGCCCGTGAAGACTGGCTGGCCAGCAACAAGGTCACGGCCGAAAAAATGGTCCGCGCCCTGTGGCGTGCCGAACACCTGATTGCAAGCGACCCGGACAAGGCCCGCGAGTCGGTGCGCCCGTATTTCGCCAACACCGACGCCGCCATCTTCAATGCTGCCTGGACCGCTTCGCTACCGTCCTACCCGGCCACGCCGCGCATCGAGAAAGACGGCGTTGAGAAAAACATCCGCTTCATGAACGCTGTGGAGAGCGACCCGGTCGAACTCGACCCGCAGCAGGTCTACACCAACTCCATCGTCGACGCCGTGGCGCCGACTGTTTCCACCCTTCAGGGAGAGGCGAAATGACGCCCGAGGTTCACCTGGTCAATGTTTTTCCCGCCACCGCCCGTGGCGGCAACCCCGCGCCAACCGTGGCCGTCGCCGATGGCATGAGCGATGCCGACATGCAGCAGGTCGCCCGCGACTATGGCCATGAGTGCGGCTTTGTGTTCGCCGCACCGGTTGGCAGCGAGTTCGATTTTGCCTTGCGCTTCTGGGTGCCCAACCACGAGATGGAAATGTGCGGCCACGCCACCGTGGGAGCGGTGTGGCTGCTGGATCGGTTGGGCATGCTGCACAAGGACCGCCTGACGTTATCGACCCTGAGCGGTCCGGTGGATGCGCGGATCACCGCTGCGGGCACCCCGGATATCCAGGTGGAAATCAGCCAGCCCAAGGGCCAGGTCGAGGCGTTGAACGATGCCGAAGTCGAGGCCGAGATTCTGTCGGTGCTCGGCATCACTTCCAACGAACTGGCACCGCTGCCGATTCAGAACGCTTGCACCAGCCGGGTGAAAACCCTGATCGCGCTGAAAAGCGTGGCGGTACTGGATAGCCTGAAACCGGATTACCGGCGGATGCAGCAACTGTGCGAGCGCATCGGCTCCACCGGTTTGTACCCCTATGCGCCATCGGATCTGGACGGGCGACAGTTTGATGCGCGGCAGTTTCCCAAGTCCTCGGGTTACCCGGAAGACGCCGCCACCGGCATCGCGGCTGCCGCGTTGGCGTTTGGCTTGTTGGAGAATGGCCTGGTGACGGCAGATGATCGCCCGGTGCACATCCGCCAGGGCCGGGCCATGGGCCGACCTTCGCAAATCTCCCTGCGGTTTCGCCGGGATGAAGCGGGGCAGGTGCAAGGTTGCTGGCTGGGTGGGCATGTGGAATTTGTCGAGGAACCGGCATGAGCGTGCGCGAAAAACTGCAAGCCCTCGGGCTGGAGTTACCCGAAGCGCCTAGCCCCAAGGGGGACTACGTGCCGGTGACGATTCATGGAGGCGTGGCGTATGTCAGCGGGCAGGTTTGTCGGCAGGGTGACAGCGTGATTACCGGGCCGGTGACGGACCAGACCTCTCCGGAGTTGGTCAACGAAGCAGGGCAGACCTGTGTGCTGCGGGCCTTGAGCGTGCTGGACCAGGCGGTAGGGCTGGAGAACGTCGAGCGCATCCTGTTCGTTCGCGGGTTTGTGTTTGGCGGGGAAGGTTTCCAGGGCTTCTCCAAGGTTGTCGACGGCGCGTCGCAACTGTTGATTGAGCTGTTTGGCGAGCACGGCCGGCATGCGCGTTCGGCGGTGGGCGTGGCGGGATTACCCAGCAACGGCCTGCTGGAACTGGAACTGACGGCGGTCGTCACTGCCTGAGCCACCCACCAAAATGTGGCGAGGGAGCTTGCTCCCGCTGGGCTGCGCAGCCGCCCCAAAACCGATGATCACAGTGCCTCAGGCATACCGCGTCAACCGGTCCGGGAGCGCTTCGCGCTCCAGCGGGAGCAAGCTCCCTCGCCACAGGATTCGTGTTGCTTTCACCTCTGCAGGAACCCCGGCGAACGAGTAAACTGCCCGCCTTTTATTCTCACGACGAGACGGTGAGCTTTTGAACGCAGGAAAAACCGCAGGGCTGTTGCTGCTCACCGCCTTATTGGCGGGATGCGGCACCTCGCCACCCCGCACCCCCAACGACATCTGCGGCATCTTCCGCGAAAAAGACGATTGGTACGACGCTGCCAAGGTGACCCAGGCGCGCTGGGGCGTGCCGATCCAGGTGCCGTTCGCGATCATGTATCAGGAATCGGGCTTCCGGCAGGACGCCAAGACCCCACGCAAGTACCTGCTGTGGATCATCCCCTGGGGTCGTGTGTCTACGGCCTCCGGCTACGCCCAGGCCAAGGATGAAGTGTGGAGCGACTACCAGAAAAGCACCGGACGCTACGGCGCCAGCCGGCAGGACTTTGACGACGCCATCGACTTTGTCGGCTGGTACATGGACAAGACCTACACCATCAACGGCGTATACAAATACGATGCCTACGGCCAGTACCTGAATTACCACGAAGGCTGGGGCGGTTACCGGCAGCGTACCTACGCGAGTAAAGCCTGGCTGATGCCGGTGGCGGGGAAGGTGCAGGCGCGTTCGCAGATGTATGCGGCGCAATATGCGGGCTGCAAGAATGATCTGGGGCGTGGGTTCTGGAGTCGGTTCTGGCATTGGCTGTGACTTTGGATAGCGGGAGAGCACGATGAGCACCGAACTGGAAATCACCGACATCCGCCTCGGCGACGGCAAAACCGTGGTCAAAGGCGCCCTGATCACCACGCAATACACCGGCACTCTGGAAGACGGCACGGTGTTCGACTCCTCATGGGAACGCGGCAAGCCGTTTCAGTGCGTGATCGGCACCGGTCGCGTCATCAAGGGCTGGGACCAGGGGCTGATGGGCATGAAAGTTGGCGGCATTCGCACGTTGTTTGTGCCGGCGCACCTGGCCTACGGCGAGCGCTCGATGGGGGCGCATATCACGCCCAACAGTAATTTGCGGTTTGAGATTGAGTTGCTGGAAGTACTGACGCGGGATGATTGAGGGGCGGTGAACATGGATGTTGTTGAAGCAGGGGAGTTGCCGCGCAGTGCTTGGGCTCGACAGCTGCTACGGGGGGGAGAGCTGCGCAGTGGTGCGTACCTGAACCGTCCCTGAAGAACCTGCCCAAACCCATCGGGTAAATTTTCCTACGGTTTACTCTCATTAATTCGGAGCGTAAGCTTCGCGCGTTTTCATCAATAGCGGAGACCCTCAGTGGGTACTTGTTCGAGTGACAGTCGTCGGCCGGTCTCGATAACCGGCACATACTTGGCAAGATAACGCGCATTTTTCCGATGCCGTTGTCTCGCCCAGAAGCGAGAAGCGGCATTTCGATGGCGGCCAGTCCTGGCCCGATTCCGAATTCCCTCTCATCGACGCTAACAGTACGTGATGCCTTGCATCGCGGTACTGCGGACGCGCCTGTCGTTTGCGACGGGCGGGCCTGTCCTGTCGTGCCCGTGACTCAATCACGGCCCAGGATGGTCGTACCTGGCCGAAGGTTTCCTCGCGTAAGTTTGGCTGGTCATGAATAGGGAAGACGCCTATGCAAGCAATCAACAACATCAACCTCAACTCGCTGATCGACACGCTGGTCAGCCTCACCGCGGCCTTCATTCTCGGTGGCCTGATCGGGTTTGAGCGTCAGTACCGCCAGCGCACAGCGGGGCTGCGCACCAACGTGCTGGTGGCGGTGGGAGCGGCGATTTTCGTCGACATGGCCAACCGCCTGGGCGGCGCCGAAGGGGCGGTGCGGGTCGTGGCCTATGTGGTCTCGGGCATCGGTTTTCTCGGTGCCGGTGTGATCATGCGTGAAGAAGGCAACGTGCGCGGCCTGAATACTGCGGCCACGCTCTGGGCGTCGGCGGCGGTGGGTGCCTGTGCCGGTGCCGACCTGATCCTCGAAGCGCTGCTCGGTACACTGTTTGTGCTGGCGGCCAACACGCTGCTGCGCCCGATCGTCAATAACATCAACCGCCAGCCACTGGACGTGGTGTCGGCCGAGGTGACCAACATTCTGTATGTGGTGGCCCGGCGTACCCAGCAGAAGGCGGTATTGGCCTTGCTCGAAGCCGAACTTGCTCGCTGCAACTACCCGGCCAGTGATGTGGACGTACGTCCCTTTGGTCCTGAAGAGGTGGAAATCGAGGCGACGCTGGCCGTGACCTCGGTAGACGGTGACGAACTGGATGCGCTGGTGGCGCGTATTTCCACTTCAGCCCTCGTGGTGCAAGCGTTCTGGAGTCCGAGTACCACCGACTAGGCCGCCTTGGCGCCCCCGGGACCGGCTCTTTACTATGCTTGTGGTGAGGAAAAGTCCTACATTCAGCTGGGACTATCCCTTCAGTTGTTACGCCGTTCCATTGGTAAGGTTGCGCGCTTGCGACTAGCCAGGCACGCAGGTGCCGCCTACCTAGGGTTATGCGCTGTTCAAATGGAGGGACCCGACTGCTGCTTGTAGGACTGTTCAGTTCCGTTCGTCGGAACTGTCATTTCTCACAGGTAGATAGGTCCCGTGTGATGTGTAACGGTACTGAATCCTCCCAGGGGAGCCTTATGAGCAAAGCTTTAATCGTGGATGACCATCCATTTATCCGCGCAACCGTCCGCTATCTGCTGAAGCAGGAAGGCTTCGACACGATCTTCGAGGCCGGCAACGGCGCCGATGCCATGCAGATTGCCCGGGAGGAGCGCCCCGAGCTGATCATCCTCGACCTGGCGATGCCGAAGCTGGGTGGCCTGGAGGTGATCAGCCGGATCAAGGCGCTGGGCCTGCCGTGCAAGATCCTGGTGCTGACGTCCTACCTGGCGGTGTTTTTTTCCACCCGCTGCATGCGTGCCGGCGCGATGGGGTTTGTCGCCAAGACCGGCGAGCTGGATGAGCTGCAAAAAGCGATCAAGGCCGTGATGTCCAACTACAGCTGCTTTCCGAGCCTGCCCACCAGCTCGGTGCGCCGCGACGATTTGCAATCCACCGAGCAGGACCTGGTGGCAGAGCTTTCCGACCGTGAGCTGACCGTACTGCAGAAGCTGGCGCTGGGGTTGGGTAACAAGGAAATTGCCGAGGACATGTTGCTCAGCCACAAGACCATCAGCACTTATAAAACCCGACTGAAGGAGAAGCTGCGGATGTCGTCGGTGGTGCATTTGTCCAAGTTCGCCCAGCGCAATCATCTGATCTGAAATGATCAACTTTCGGGTCTTGTGGCTCAGCGCAAGTGTGCTGCTGGGCGCGCTCTGCACACAAGGCCTGGCGCTTGGCGAGCCGCGCACCCTGTATCTGTTGGGGCATTCCGTCATTGAAACGCCCGCCGTACGGTTGCATGAAACGCAGTGGAGCTGGCTGCGCGAACGGCGCCGGTTGTTGATGGGGATCTCTGGGCCCGACTACGCACCATTCGAGTTGAGCACCAGCGATGAACTCGAGGGGATTACGGCGGATTACGCGTCGCTGATCGCCGATGCGCTGAACATCACGATAGAAGTGCGCCGCTACGACAATCGCGATGAAGTCATCACCGCGCTCAAGCGTGGCGAGGTGGATTTTGTGGGATCTGCCAACGGCTACGAGGCGGCAGACCCGCAGCTGGTACTCTCGCGCTCCTATGCCATGGATCAACCGACCCTGGTCACCCGCACGGGTGACAGCCAGGGCCTGAGCAGCGACCTGGCCGATAAACGTGTGGCGATGTTTTATCACTACATGCAGCCTGACGCGGTGCAGGCGTTTTACCCCAATGCCCGGATCCAGCTGTTCCCTTCAACCTTCGAGGCCATCGGCGCGGTTGCGTTCGGCCATGCAGATGTTTACCTCGGCGATGCAATCAGCACCAACTACCTGATCAACAGGAACCACCTGAACAACGTCCGCATGGCCGACTTCTCGTCACTTGAGGTCAATCCCTTCGCGTTTGCATTTTCCCGGGACAACGCGCGCCTGCTGCCGATCATCAATGCGGCACTGGCGGTGATCCCGGTCAGCGAGCAGATGGAAATCCTGCGGCGCTGGAGTGCCGGCAACCTGGGGTTCCTGGGGGCGGACCGGCTGCGCTTGAGTGCCAGTGAACAGCGTTGGCTGGACAAGAACCCGAGGATCAAGGTCGCGGTACTCGACAAGTTCCTGCCGGTTTCATTTATCGACAAGCAGGGCGCGTTCGAAGGGTTGAGCGCCGAGGTGCTGGCCCGCATCAGCTTGCGCACGGGATTGAAGTTTGACTTCATTCCCGGCACCTCGATGCTCCGGCAAATCGACAGGGTCAACACCGGTGGTGCGGACATGATTGCGGTGGTCACCCCCAGCGTCGAGCGCACGGACAAGGTGCGCATTACCCGGCCTTACCTGACCAATCCGTTTGTGTTGGTCAGTCGCATTGATGACAGCAGCCCCCTGACCCTGGAAGACATGGCCGGCAAGCGCCTGGCGCTGATTGGCAGCAATAGCCTGCAGGAGGGCATCGCCCAGGACTATCCGAGCATCAAGTTCGTGGACGTCGAGAACCCCGAGCACGGCATGGAGCTGGTGGCCGATGGCGGTGCCGATGCCGCCGTCAATACCTTGATCAGCGCCCGCTACATGATTGCCCGCGAGTACCGTGACCGGTTGCGGATCACCAGCACGGTCGGGTCCGAGCCGGCCCGCATAGCCTTTGGCGTCAACCGCAGCCAACTGGAGTTGTATTCGATCCTCGACAAGGCGCTGCTGAGTATTACGCCCCAGGAAATGGACGAATTGGCTGGCCACTGGCGTAGCGAGGTATTGGTTGAAGACAGCTACTGGGCGCGGCACCGCAATGCGATTATTCAAGGTTTCAGCCTGGCGGCGCTGCTGTTGCTGATCACCCTCGGCTGGGCGATTTATCTGCGTCAGCTGATACGCAAGCGCGTCGAGGCCGAACGGGCGCTGAGTGATCAGATGCGCTTTATGGGCGTGCTGATCGACGGCACGCCCCATCCGATTTATGTGCGTGATCGCCTGGGCCGGCTGATGGCATGCAATAGCGCTTACCTTGATGTGTTCGGTTTCAAGCTGGAGGACGTGACCGGTAAAACCGTGGTCGAGACCGACACCGGCAATCGCCCCCAGGCCGAGTCTTTTCATCAGGATTACCTGCGCTTGATGGAGCGGGGCGAGCCACAGATCCAGGACCGCGTGCTCAAGGTGCCGGGCGGTGCGGTCCTGACCATCTACCACTGGATGCTGCCGTACCGCGACGGTAATGAGCAGGTGGTGGGCATGATCGCCGGCTGGGTGGATGTCAGCGAAAGGCAGCAACTGCTCGGCCAGTTGCAGGAGGCCAAGGAGGATGCCGACGCGGCCAACCGCGCCAAGACCACGTTTCTCGCGACCATGAGCCATGAAATCCGCACGCCCATGAACGCCGTGATCGGCATGATCGAACTGGCCCTGAAAGCCGCCGAGCAGAACCGGGCCGACCGCGATGCGCTGGAGGTGGCCGCCGATGCGTCGCGGGGCATGCTGGAATTGATCGGCGATATCCTCGATATCGCGCGTATAGAATCGGGCCACCTGTCCCTGACCCTCGAGCCTTCGAACCTGCACGAGTTGCTGGCGTCGGTGGCGCGGGTTTTCGAGGGGCTGGCGCGGGCCAGGGGCCTGGTACTGCAGGTGGAGCTCGACCCGCTGATTGATCGGTACGTGCTGGTGGACCCGATGCGCTTCAAGCAAGTGGTGTCGAACCTTTTGAGCAACGCGATCAAGTTCACCCCTCACGGCCGGGTGCGGCTTGGCGCGTCCGGCTCGTCGGCGATTGCCAGCGGCTACTTGAACCTCAGGCTGTGGGTGGAAGACACCGGCATCGGCATCAGTGTCGAAGACCAGAAGCGCCTGTTCAACCCGTTTATCCAGGGCAGCAACACTGCGCAATCGGCGCGCAGCGGTTCGGGCCTGGGCCTGGTCATCAGCCGCAACCTGTGCGAGATGATGGGGGGACAATTGCAATTGAGCAGCCTGCTGGGGCAGGGCACTCGGGTGGATGTCACCCTGGAGCTGGCAGTCGCCGACACCACGCTGATGCCGCCCGTACCGGTTGCCGTGGAAACTCCGCCGGCCCACGCGCTGAACATTCTGGTGGTGGATGACTACCCGGCCAACCGGCTGCTGCTGGCCCGGCAATTGAGCTTCCTGGGGCACCGGATCACCACCGCCGAAGATGGTGTCGAGGGGCTTGAGTTGTGGCTGTCCGGGCATTTTGACGGGGTGATTACCGACTGCAATATGCCGTTCAAGGACGGTTATGAGTTGGCGCGGGATATCCGCACCCTTGAGGGCGAGCGTGGCCTGGCGCCGTGCCTGTTGCTGGGGTTTACCGCCAACGCCCAGCCCGAGGAAGCCGAGCGCTGCCGGCAGGCGGGCATGGATGGCTGCCTGTTCAAACCCACCGGGCTTGAGGATTTGCATGCGGCCCTGGCGCGGCGCACGGCCACACCTTCGGTGGCGCCCGGCACCACGGATGAGCTGGCGGCAGGCTTTGACTTGAGCCACCTTGAGAAACTGACCGGCGGGGATATCGACGCGGTGAAGGAGCTGCTGGCGCCCTTGCTCGACAGCCTCGAGGCAGACCATGGGCAGCTGGTGAACCTGCAACGCAAGGCAGACTTTGCCGGCCTGCATGACCTGGCCCATCGCACCAAGGGCGGGGCAAAGATGGTCAAGGCCCATGCACTGATGGTTTGCTGCGAGGTATTGGAAAGCGTTTGTGAACGTCAGGCCCGCGACGAATTGGCCAGTGCCGTCGATGGCATGGATGAAGCGCTCGCGCACCTGCACCACGCGCTGTCGGGGTATTGCAATCAGACTTGACCGGTGCGGAGGGGTATTGAGCTGTTTGGGACAACTCCTACGTGAAGGTGGAACAAGCCTTATTTAGTCTTCGGAATATGTCTGGAAAATAGTGCGTCCAGTCCTTCACGAGCGCTTCTTGCTCAGGTGTTCGCCATGCCAAACAAAGCACTGACCCTCCTGATCGCCGATGAACAGCATCTGCAACGACTGTACATCGAAAAAATGCTCAACCAACTGGGCTACTACCGCATCGTTCCGGTGCAGACGTTCGAAGAAGTGCGGATCCTCACGGCGATTCCGGCCAGGCCGTTCGATGTGCTGATCATCAACGCCGGGCTGGCAGACAGCGACGGCGGGGTGCTGGCCTTCCAGGAACAGCACCCGCAGATTCGCCATGTGCTGGTCTACGATATCCGCGAACTGGGCACGCCGGCCGCCGCACCAACCCTGCTGGTGCGCCTGCCGGGTACCCCGGACAGCATCAACCTTGAACACTTCATGGACATCATCGACCCGCCGTCAGCCACCGACGGGTTGCGGGTGTTGCCGTGGCTGCGGGAGTTGTCCGGCAGCCCTGCGGCTTAGTCCCAGTTCGGCGCGATGCCTTTGGGGCTGGTCAGCCGATGGCCACGCTCCAGGGCGGCGATCTGCGCCATGTCAGCGTCACTCAGGGTCAGGTCCAGAGCCTTGAGGTTGCTGGCCAGGTTGGCGCGTTTGGTCGACGACGGGATCACCGCGTAGCCCAGTTGCATGGCCCACGCCAGGGTCACTTGCGCCGGGGTTGCCTGATGACGTTCGGCGATCTGCTGGATCACCGGGTCCTTCAGCACTTCGCCGTAGGCCAGGGTCATGTAGGAAGTGATTTGGATGCCATGGGCCTTGGCAAACTCCGCCACGGTGCGGTTTTGCAGGTACGGGTGCAGTTCCACCTGGTTGGTCGCGATGTGCTCGGCACCGACGGCGGCAATTGCCTGCTTCATCAGGTCGACGGTGAAGTTGGAAATACCGATCTGGCGGGTCAGGCCCTGGCGCTTGGCTTCCAGCAACTGGCCCATGAACTCGGCGACCGGTACCTGGTCTTCCGGCGATGGCCAGTGGATCAGGGTCAGGTCCAGGTAGTCGGTCTGGAGTTTGCGCAGGCTTTCCTTGAGGCTGGGAATCAGATGGCCTTCGGCGAAGTTGGCGATCCAGATCTTGCTGGTGATGAACAGTTCGTCCCGTGGGATGCCGCTGTCGGCGATGGCCTGGCCGACGTCGGCTTCGTTTTCGTAGATTTGTGCGGTGTCGATGACGCGATAGCCCAGCTCCAGGCCGGTGCTGACGGAGTCGATGACGACCTGGCCTTGCAGGCGGAACGTGCCGAGGCCGAATGCGGGAATGGACATGAGTGACTCCTGAAGTGGTGTGAACAATGGAGTCGAGTATCGGCCTCTCGTTCCTTCGGAAAAACCGCTGAATCCGAAAAGGACTCTTTACCAAAAGTCATGAGTGGCCGGTGGGTGGCCACACGATATCCCTCGAGAGCGGTCTTACCGGGTAGACGCGGGGGGCTGTCGGACATTTCGGGCGTTACTTGATAAGGGGCGCCTCTTTTAACCAGCAGGAGCTAGCGCAAGGACCAAATGCTCAAGGCCTTACAGCACCGAGAAACCTTGAGCAGCGGTCTGAACAGTCGAGTTCAGGGTGAACTGTCCTTGAGGGTCTGGAAGGCTTTTACGCGCTTGACCAGGCTTTTCTTGCTGGCCGAATCGGCACTGTTGAACAGGAACGAAAAGTCCGAGGCCAGGGTCGAGCTGCCGGCGATGGTCGCGTACTGATGACAGGCATTGCAGTTATCGCCCTGGACGTAGGTCTCCAGGGTGGTGTTGGCCACCGGTACGTTGCCCTGGCTGATAAATGGCCCGTAGGACAGCGGCACTTGCGCACTGACACCCGGTTCCGGCTGGGTGGGCGGGTTAGGGGTGAGGGTCCAGAGTACGTTGATCAATTTGTAGTACTGGAACACCGACTTGCCCTGGCTCTGCTGGGCGAAATTGGCCTGCACCGCGCCGTTAAGCGCCTGCAGTTCAGTGGGCAGCGGATGTTCCCGGGTGGTCTGCACGGGTTGGTCCCGTGGAAACGGCTCGGTGCAGTCGCGGTCCGGATGCTGCTGCTTGCACTGGATACGCGCCACGTTCGGCGTGCATTCGGGGCCGGTGCCGCAGTTCGGGTTATTGAAGGCAAAGCTGTCGGGCGGCGTTTGTTGTGGCGGCACCTGGTCGGGTTCCGGCACGTTGTCTACCTGCTCGAAGGTGGTCCAGATAAAGTTGGGCGAGGCCTGGGTCTTGTTGATGATATGCAGGCCCACCAGGCCCACCACCTGCTGGGTGCACTGCAAGGTGGCCGGGTTTTTGAGCCAGGCGACGGTGGTCAGGTAACGTCCGTAGAGCTCGGGTTTGCCGGTGAGGATTCGCCATGCTGCCTTGACCTCCAGAGCTCCCAGTTGCTCCTGCGGCACCGGGTTGGGCGGCAGCGAGCGCATGGGTTCACCGATGGGCAAGGACAGCCCGCCGGGGTTCTGGTTGTCGAGGTTCTGCGCGACTTTCAGCTGGTTGGCCGCGTCGTACAGCCCTTTGCTGACGATGTAGTCGAACTCGGCTTTGCCCACCTTGCGTTCAAAAAACACCAGGTTCTGCGACTGGTCCGTTAGCCAGCCGCCGGAGGCTTCCATGATCGGGTCCGGAATCGAGGCCAGGGTGCCGCTGGACAGGTGAAACCCATGCCGCGCGTTGATCGCGCTTTCGGAGGTGGCGGTCATGAACTTGCGCGCCCCCACCGACATCGCCCTGAGGCTGCCCTGGGTGCTGCAATTGGACGGCACCAGGGTTTGCACGCCCCAGCCGGTGGGCGCGGGCGCGCCGGGCAGGAAGATATCGTTGGCATCCTTGTAGCTGGCCCATACCGGCGCCACGCTCATCGGCTGCCCGGAGGCAGTCGGTACGCCGAATTGCGCCAGGGTACTGTTCATGTCCGGCTCACCCGCGAGGGCAGGTGTGGCTGGCCAACCGGGATTCACCGGCCAGTTCAGGGCAATGAACAACTGCCAGCCAAAGCAATTCATGAAGCTCTGGCCGGTGGCGTTGAAGTTGTTGATCGGCAGGAAGCCGCCGCTTTTCGGGTTGAACACCAACTGTTGCTGCACGCAAGCGTCGGCGTCGGAAGTGGGGGATGCGTAGGCGGCCTGCATGGCAAACAGGCTCAGCACCACACTGGTCAGCAGCGATAAAACACTCAAGCGTAACCTGGACATCATCGCGCTCCTTGCAAGCAGGTAAAGCCGCACCCTGGGTGGGTGCGGCTGATGGGCTGTATCAGTCAGGCGCCAGGCACCAGCGCCAATCCGGATTCCCATGGGTGTTCCGTCGCGCTGGGGTTATCGGCTTCGCCCGGGTTGAGGGCGCGCACTGTCACCAGCCCCGGTGCGGCAGTGGGGCTTACGGTGATGGTCAGCAGGTAGCCCTGGGTGCCACCGGAGTTGGTTTGCCCGGGGATGGCCGAGGCATCCGGCAGGAACTTTGTGACCTGCGCCGTCACCCCAGGATTGGAGAATTGCACCCGCGCCGTCTCGGCGGTGGTCTTGAGGTCGGCGCCTTGCACCACCAGGGCAAACTGCCCGCTGGTGCCGGGTGCCAGCCAGGCCGGCAGGTCGGTGGGTGACTGCCCGTAGAACAGGTCCAGCGGCAACAGCTGTACCGGCCAGGGTTGCACACCGTTGACCCGGTCCGTCACGCACGGGCAGGAATCCGGCGTCGGGCTGATGGGCGTGGTTGTCACACTCAGGCCCACCAGCAACTGCTGGGCAATCACCCACACGTAGTCGATCGGCTGGCCGCTGATGGTGATGTCGTTGATCGAGAACCCGGCGCTGACCGGCACTTCAAACACCGCTTGCAGAATCTGGTCGGAGCCGTTGGCGGCGGACTTGGCGGTGCCACGGGTGATTTTCCAGTACTGGCTGACGTCCTGGCCCTGGGGGCCTTTCCACGCCGAGAAGTCGGTGGGTTGTTGCAGGTACAGGCCGATGGGGTTGGTCAGCGACAGCCGGTTGTTCACTGCCACGCTGTTGGCCGAGAAACCGATATGCGGATCGGAGTTGCGGTAGTTCTGCCCGTATTGCGCGCAGCAGATCAACGCCTGGGTATTCTGGCTGCTGCTCAATGGCCGCAGGATGGTCGCCGCGGCAGCCAGGTACACCTCGGCGCTCAGGGTGTTGGGGCCGGAGGTCAGGTGCATCGCACCGCCGTACTGGCCTGGCACACAGGCGGTGCCGGCGTTCCATTTGTTGACGGTGTCGTAGGCCGGTTGACCGGTGGTGGGGTCGATGACCGGGTCGCCGGCCTTACCGGTCGGGCAGTCGGCGGTGTAGCGCAGGTACAGGTCTTCGAGTTGCACCTGTGGGTCGATGTAGTCGCGATACAGCCCCAGTACAGCAGTCGGATCGATGCGCCACATGGCCAGGAAATACGCCGGGTTTTCGCAAGTGAAGGTGATCTTGCGCATGTTGCCGTCGGCATCACGCACGATGGACCACTCGCAATATTCGTCAAGCCAGCCACGGGGGCCAGAGGGCGAGAAATCCTTGTACTTGCCTTGCCAGTCGATGCTCGGGCAGCGAGTGACGGGCAGTTGCAGCAGGGTGCCTTGCTTGTTCGGGTCGTAGAGCATGTACAGGGTGTTGTTGATCGTAATCTGGCCGTTGTCGGTCAGCTCCATCACCTGTTGCATGGACATGGCCTTGCCGCCCAACTGTGGAATCACCGCCGTGCCGTTGTTGTAGAAAAACGTCCACAGCCGATTGGGGAAGGGCGCCCAGGTAATCGCCGGCGGCGTGGTGGGGCCGTAACCTTCCACCAGTGGGTTGTAATAGCCCGAGCGCGGCGCGTCATTGAGGCCCGACCACGGGTTGCCGATGATCGCAGACTGGGTCCAGCCGGTGAGGTCGTTGTTCCAGTCGGTTTCAAACTGCGGCAACTGGTTTTCCAGGCCCAGCTTGTTGTAGTCCTTGGGAGCTTGCCCGGCGGGAGAGGTGAATTGTTTGAAGGGTGTGCTCATGTCGATTCTCCAGGTGTTGTTGTGGTGGAAACGGAGCAGCAACCGGCACTGGGAGCAGGGCCGGCGACGGTTTGGCGCGGGTCGTCCCACACCAGTTGGGCGATAAAGCCAGGCAGCGGCGCGTACTCCTGCGGCGTCAACACCCGGGCACTATCGAGATGGGTCACCACCACGGATAACTGCGTGGTGTCAGTGGGGCGAAGGTTCAATGCGGCAGCAGTGCGCGCGGCATTCAGCGCGCGTGACACGCCATGGGTGATGCAGCGGCCCTTGTCATCCACCAGGCCCATGCCGATGCGACTGAAGCGCCCGACATAGTGCGGATTGTCGGCGCTCACCTGCTGCGGCGTGGCGTCGGGCTGGTTGAGGAATACGTCGATCAGGTAGGTGTCGTGGGTGCAGCGCACATGGTCGAACACCACCCACGGGCCCAGGCTTGCGGTTTGTTCCTGCGCTTGCATCGGCGTCGAACTTTGCTGGCAGCAGGCTTTTGCGGCCGGGCGGCGGGTGCCAAAGGGCGGTGCGACGGGCACACCGTAGTCATAGCCGATATGCCGACTGTCCTGGGCCATGTCCCCCAGGGTGGTGTAGCGCCAGGCGTCGGCACTGGTGAAGGTGACATCGTCGGCCTCGCTGCCGGCAAACGGCTGGAGCAGGCACTGGGTGGTGTACTGCGCTGCCGGGTGGGCGCGGATCCAGACCTCCAGCATCCGGTCGATATTGGCGTGGTAGGAGCTGAACACCGGGTCGAACGCGGTGTAGGCGTTGTCAGCCATGTCGCCGCCGATCCAGCCGTGATAGTTGTCGTGGGGCTGCTCGTAGAGCCCGTCGAAATTCAGCGCGCGGTTGGGGTACAGGTCATCTTCCTGGGGGGGATCAAACACCGGGATGTTCGCCCAGGGATAACCTGGCACGCCCTGGGGCTGGCTGAAGGTGTTGAACTTCAGGGCATCGACCACCTGTTGCTGGAAAATCCGGCTCATGCCGTACAACTGGGTGCGTTCGACGCGCTGCGTCTCGCCCTGGGTGTAGAACAGCGGGTTGCGTTGCACGAAGCGGCAGTCCACACCGGGTACCCTGGCTTTTTCACAGACCTTCGAACAACCGTCCTTGGCAGCGGCGTAGCGCAACGGATTAGGGCGAACCTCGCCGGTGTGCGGGTGCACGTAGGTTTCATCGAGAAACGCCTGGGGCAAGCCGGCCTGGGGGCTGCCGTCGACACTGGCGTCTTCGGCCATCCAGTCCCAGTAGGGGATGGGGCAGTCGATCAGCGCTTCCAGGTACAGTAGATAGGCCCGGTGCCACAGGGCAAACGCTTCCTGGTAATGCAGGCACCAGTTGGTGTGGATATAGGCGTAGCGCTGCCACGGGGAGCCGCTGTCGGCGTTGGCCACCTGCATTACGTCATCGAGGCGTGAGCGGTATAGGTTCAGTTGTTCCTGTGTCAGTGCGCGAATGTCCTGGCGCACGCGTTTGACCGGGTGAGGCAGGTCGGGTGGGGGGATGCGTTCTGCCTCGTCGAACGGTGAGGCGGGAGTGAGGCGCCAGCCCTGGTTGACCCACAGCCTGAAGGTTTCCAGCGCGTCGATGGGCCAGAACTGCTGCTGGTCGAGGGTCAGCGGCATGCTGCGGGAGGCCAGGTGCTGGTAGATGGTTTCGGACCAGGTCTTGACGGAGGCGGGGTCTTCGAGGAATACGAAGTAGGCGTTCATGCAGCCCACCCAGGAGGCGGCGACGGCGGCGCGTTGCTCTTGGGGGATCCAGTAGGGGGCGCTGAATAGGCCGTGGATATCGGTGGCCCATGTCGGTTTCGCGACTATCATAAGATCCCTCTCATGCGGCCCCGGTGCCTGATTTGGCTGGGCTGCTAAGCTGGATTGATGTTAGTGCGCCACCGCGCAGGATTTGTGCAAATTGGTGGGTGTTTACGGTGGATTCATTGCAGTTTTTTCAAGGAAGATATGGAAAAAATGACAGATGCCATGGATTTGAAGATTCTGGGGAAATTGCAAAGGGATTGCAGTCAGAGTCTGGAGTTGTTGAGTGACAGTGTCGGGCTGTCTTCAACCAGTTGTTACCGGCGTATCAGGCGGTTGGAGAGTGTCGGGATCATCAAGGCCAAGGTGGCGGTGCTGGATGAGCGCAAGCTTGGGATTCAGGTTACGGCGTTCTTCCTGATCAAGCTTGATAGGGACAGCAATGATATCGACCGCAAGATGCAGCATATCCTGGCGAGTCATCCGGAGATTCAGTACTGTTATCTGCTGACCGGGGAGTTTGATTTTGTGATGGTGGCGAAGTTTCGGGATGCCACTGAGTACACTGATTATATCTATCGGTTTTTAGAGATTTATCGGGATATTCCGATTCGTACTTATTCGTCTACTTTGGTGGTGCGGACGGTTAAGAAGTCTTATGAGTTGCCGTTGCCGGGGTCTTTGGTTTGAGTACATATCCGTTTCTTCGGTAACGGCCGCTTATGGT
>NZ_JACARZ010000139.1:0-12716 GCF_013386315.1 Pseudomonas sp. P7779
CCGACAGGCGGGGCAGAGCGTTTTGGTTACTTTTGCGCTTTTCAAAAGTGACCCGCTGTAAGAGCGGAACCAATAGCAGCCGTTACCGCAGGAATGGATATGTACACGGTAAACGCCAACCCAAGGGGTCACTCATGTTCAACAAAATCCTCATAGCCAACCGTGGCGAAATCGCCTGCCGCATCCAGCGCACCGCCCAATCCCTGGGCTACCGCACCGTAGCAATCTACAGCGAAGCCGACACCGACGCCCTGCACGTCCAGATGGCCGACGAAGCCATCAACATCGGCCCCGCCCCCGTCACCCAGTCCTACCTGAACATCGAAGCCATCCTCAACGCAGCCCACCGCACCGGCGCCGACGCCATCCACCCCGGCTACGGCTTCCTCTCCGAAAACCCCGACTTCGCCCGAGCCTGCGCAAACGCCGGCCTCACCTTCATCGGCCCCAGCCCCGAAGCCATCGACCTGATGGGCAGCAAACGCCTCTCAAAAATCGCCATGCTCAACGCCGGCGTCCCCTGCATCAAGGGCTACCAAGGCCCCGACCAGGACGACCCAACCCTGCAACAACAAGCCACCCACATCGGCTACCCACTGATGATCAAGGCCAGCGCCGGCGGCGGCGGCCGCGGCATGCGCCTGGTACACAACCCCGACACCCTGCTGGAACACCTGCGCACCGCCCGCTCCGAAGCACAAAACGCCTTCGGCAGCGCCGAACTCATCCTCGAACAAGCCCTGATCGCCCCCCGCCACGTCGAAATCCAACTGTTCGGCGACACCCACGGCAACCTGATCTACCTCGGCGAACGCGACTGCTCGGTCCAGCGCCGCCATCAAAAAGTCATCGAAGAAGCCCCCTGCCCCGTCATGACCCCCGAGCTGCGCCAAGCCATGGGCGAAGCCGCCCTCAAGGCCGCGCGCGCCGTCAATTACGTCGGCGCCGGCACGGTGGAGTTCCTGCTCGACCGCGACGGCAATTTCTACTTCCTGGAAATGAACACCCGCCTGCAGGTCGAACACCCGGTCACCGAACTGATCACCGGCCTCGACCTCGTCGCCTGGCAACTGCACATCGCCGCCGGCCAACCTTTGCCCCTGAGTCAGGAACAAGTGACCCTCACCGGCCACGCCATGGAAGTGCGCCTGTACGCCGAAGACCCGGCCCAGGGCTTCCTCCCGCAAACCGGCGACGTACTGCGCTGGGACCCGGCGCCAGGTGTGCGCATCGATCATGGCGTGCTGGAAGGCCAGCGCATCACCCCGTTCTACGACTCGATGCTGGGCAAGATCATCGCCCACGGCGCCACCCGCGAAGAGGCCCGGCGCAAGCTGGTCAGGGCCGTGGAAGACTGCGTGCTGCTCGGCGTGCCCACCAACCAGCGCCTGCTGGCCAGCCTGCTCAAGCATCCACACTTCATCGCCGGCGATTTCAGCACCGGCTTTATTGCCGAACACTTCAGCGACATCCCGCGTCCCCACGCGACCAACGAAGAGCTGGCCCTGGCCGCCGCGCTGTTTTACCAACACAGCGCCAGCGCTCACACCCAGCCATTATCCGGCTGGCGCAACAACGCCAGCGTACCCTGGACCTGGCAATTGGCCGAACACGACGAGCCCCGGACCATCAGCCTCAGTGTGCTGGCGGACAATTGCCTGCAAGTCGAGATTGATCTGCACGCCATCGAAATACGCGACCTCTCCACCGACGGACGCTGGGCCACCGCCGTTCTCAACGGCATTCGCCGTCGCATTGCCTACCACCTGCAAGGCACCCGGCTCTGGTTGCCCGGCGTGTGCATCAATGATCGAACCCAAACCGTCGCCACCCGCCAGGCCGAGGCCGGCAACGGCACGGTCAAGGCGCCGATGGATGGGGCAATTGTCGAAGTACGGGTCAGCGAAGGCGATTCGGTCAGCAAGGGCCAGCTGTTGCTGGTGCTGGAAGCGATGAAAATGGAGCACCCACTCAAGGCCGGCATGAGTGGCGTGGTCAAGCGAATCCAGGCGGCTGCAGGCGATCAGGTCAGGAACCGTCAGATTTTGCTGGAGATCGAGTAAGCCCTGGGCGGAACTAGCAGGCTTGGCTACGCTCTATCCCCATCAGGACGGGAAGAGTACGGGAACCTGCGATGCCTCATTGGCTGATTATTGATCTTGAAGCCACAACGGATGAAGGCGGCTGGCCCGTGACCGAGATGGAAATCATCGAAATCGGTGTGAGCCTGGTCAACCGCCAGGGCCGTGAACTGGACCATTTCCAGCGTTTCGTGCGGCCATTGCGCAGGCCGCTGCTGACGCCGTTCTGCCGCCAGTTGACCCACATCACCCAGGCGCATATCGACGCTGCCGCGCCGTTGATCGAGGTGTGGCCGCTGTTCGAACGCTGGCTTGGCCAGCACCAGGCACGCCTGGAAGGCTGGGCGAGCTGGGGTGACTACGATCGCCAGCAACTGGAACTGGAGTGGCAGCGCCATGGCTTGAGCAGCGTGCTGGGCCAGACGCCCCACGTGAACCTCAAGCAACGCTTCGCCAAGGCCCGGCGCCTGGACAAGCCGCTGGGGCTCAACGGCGCGCTGCAACTGGCCGGCATGCAGTTCCACGGCCAACAGCATCGGGCGCTGGAAGATGCACGCAATACCGCACGGCTGCTGCCGTTGATTTTGCCCGTGTAGAAGGCATACTGGCCGACCTTTCTTGACCCTTTTCCGAGGATTCGCCCATGTTTAAAGTCAACGAGTACTTCGACGGCACCGTCAAGTCGATCGCTTTCGGCACTGCAGAAGGTCCGGCGACCATCGGCGTCATGGCCCCGGGTGAATACGAGTTCGGCACTGCCCAGCGTGAAATCATGCACGTGGTATCGGGCGCACTGACCGTCAAGCTGCCAGACAGCACCGACTGGGAAACCTTCGCCGCCGGCAGCCAGTTCAACGTGCCAGCCAACAGCAAGTTCCAGCTGAAGGTGGCGGTCGACACCGCCTACCTGTGCGAATACCGCGGCTAAACGTTCGATAGCCAAAAAAAATGCCCGTCTCGCGAGAGACGGGCATTTTTCATTTCAGGGCTGCTTACTCCAGGATCGTCACCGGCATGCCGACTTCCAGGCGGCCCACCCCATCGTTGACCAGGTTCTGCCCAAACATCACATCGCCCTCTTGCTCGCGGTAGGTCTTGAGCGTGGCCAGCGGTTCGCGGTCGGCACTGCGCTCGCCACTCGCCGGGTCGATGGTGGTGAGGATGCAGCGTGAGCAGGACTTGACCACGCGAAACTCCACATCACCGATCCGTATCCGCTTCCAGCCGTCTTCGGCAAAGGCTTCGCTGCCCTCGATCACCAGGTTGGGGCGAAAACGCAGCATCTCCATGGGCCGACCGATACGCTGGGACAGGTCATCCAGGGACGCCTGGCCGATCAGCAGCAACGGAAAGCCATCGGCAAACGCGACCTTGTCATCATCCTTGCCGTAGCCGGCCTCGGTCGTGCGTGCACGGGACAGCGGCACTTGCACCAGCCGCGTGGGTTTGCCGATGAATTCGCTGAGCCAGGCGCCCGCCTCGTCACCGGCATCCGGCACGCGCAAGGTGTCACGCCAGATGGTCACGCCGCGCAACTCGGCATCGCTGCCGGGTAGTGGCACGTCAAGCGCAGGTTGGCCCTCGGCGCTCAAGGTCAGGCCACCGGCGCTGTTCCACAGTGCCGAGAGCTGGCTCATCCTGGCCACGGCGCGCTGGGTCAGGAAACGCCCGCTGGCCTCGTCCACCAACATCCAGCGTCGATCCCCGTCGAGCCCGAGTGTGTCCAGGCCGATCTGCTGCAAGGATTCACCCTTGCCGGACTTCAAGGGGTATCGGTACAACGCGCTGAGACGAAGCATGGGCCTGCATTCCTGAGGGACAAAGCCGTCACCCTAAGCTCAAGCCGGGACTTCGTCCAGCATCAGGCGCTGACGTACCACGTCCACCAACTTGTCGGGCTGGAACTTGGAGAGGAAGTTGTCGCAACCGACCTTCTTCACCATCGAGTCGTTGAAGCTGCCGGACAACGACGTATGCAGCACCACGTACAGGCCGCGCAGGCGCGGGTCGTTGCGAATCTCGGTGGTCAGGCGGTAGCCGTCCATCTCGGGCATTTCGGCGTCGGTGAAGATCATCAACAGCTTGTCGGTCATCACCTGGCCACTGTCGGCCCAGGCCTTGAGCATGTTCAGTGCCTTGAGGCCGTCGCTGGCAATGTGCATCTTCACCCCCAACTGTCCGAGGGTGTCACGCAGTTGCGAGAGGGCGACGTTGGAGTCATCCACCAGCAGCACTTCGCGGCCGCGGGCGCGTTCCAGCACCGGGTCTTCAAGTTTCTCGCGGGAAACCTTGGCGTTGTAGGGCACGATTTCGGCGAGGACTTTTTCCACGTCGATGATTTCCACCAACTGGTCATCGACCTTGCTGATGGCCGTCAGGTAATGCTGGCGCCCGGCACTTGCCGGCGGCGGCAGGATCGCCTCCCAGTTCATGTTGACGATGCGGTCGACGCCGCCCACCAGGAACGCCTGCACCGAGCGGTTGTACTCGGTGACGATAATGGTGCTGTTGGGGCCCGGAATCAGCGGACGCATGCCAATCGCCTGGGACAGGTCGATCACCGGCAACGTCTGCCCACGCAGGTTGACCACGCCGCAGACAAACGGGTGGCGCTGGGGCATCAGGGTCAACTTGGGCAGTTGCAGCACTTCCTGCACCTTGAACACGTTGATCGCGAACAGCTGCCGCCCGGCCAGGCGAAACATGAGGATCTCCAGGCGATTCTCACCCACCAATTGTGTGCGTTGATCTACCGTGTCGAGAATGCCGGCCATTAAAGACTCCTGGGGTTTAGCGGATGGATAGTGCTGGTCACTGAAGCAGGTTATCGGCGGCAAACGCCGGACCTTGACCCCCCACTAAAATGCCATGCAAATCCATTGATGTCACACTGACATCATGCTTTACTGAACCCGCTTCAGCGCAAGGCCCATCACCACCGCCGCGTGACCGCAAAGTCTGCGCGAGGTTCCGCTATGTAAGGGATTCCCCTATCCACAATCAGGACCAACCTGATATTCGCGATATCTAATAGCCATTAATGTGACGCCATTCTCATTGCATGAATGGAGTCAGGCTTTTGTTTGCTATCGCAAGCCCACGGCCAACGGATCATCCAGTGACTTATGTACTGGCACCCAAAGAAGTTGTGCGAATGTCCCTGAAAATTGTGGGGTACTCGGGCGACGGCCGTCATTCAAATAAATTTCCTACTGAAAAGTCGGAACGGGCCTACAGATATTCGTCATATTTCAGCGGTAGTTTTACGCCATTCAACCGGTGCAACATCTCATCATCCGATCGTATGTTCTGGAGACTTGTGTGATGAACGACGGCAAAGAGTGGCAACTTGCACTTCCCGAGTTCCTCCTCGAAGCGGAAATGTTGCTGGCCAAGTCTGAAGAATGCTTGAGCCACCTGCATTTGATCCGCAACGACAGTGACGCGATCGACTGCATGAAAACCAACCTGATCAAGCTCGCGGAAAAATCCGAAGCCCTGGCCCTGAGGGCGATCAGCGAGTTCTCACGGCATATCCAGTACCTGATCAGCAACGCCGCCAGCCCCCTGCAACTGCATGACGAAGCACTTGATGCACTGCACAACTGCCTCACCCTGCTGGCCTGGCAACTGGAGTTGATCGATACAAAAACCGGCAAGCTCGGCCTGGATGAAACGGAACAAACCGTGTTGATCGCCACCGTTGTCCAACACATCCCGCAAAGCGATTTTGGCTATAAGCAACAACACAGGCCTTACGCTATTTGAGGCTTCTTCGCATTCAAGCGACAAAAAATGTCGCATTCAATTGCCTGATTATCTAAAAACGACACCACAACTATTTATGCATCACGACGTCGTTAGCAGAAAAATATCAATAAGCCACTAACGACAATACTGATACAAAACAACTTCAATGATACAACTTCCCCACTCGTTGAACTCCGGGACTACCTTCCGGGACGCTGCCGTGATTAATACGCCTCATCCCGCTCGGCGCCAGGCGACCAACGGTAATAGTGGTGGTACCATGCCCCGCTCGAAGTGACTCAACTTCATGATGCATATAAACGTGAAATGCGCCTCCTATGTACGCCAGCCTGAAGTCACTCATCGCAAGGTCCGTGTCCCGAAGCAATGCACGCTGGATAACCCTCGCGCTATGCCTGTGCGCGTGCCTGCTCAGCCTGTGGGCTTATGCACACTCGGCCGATCTTCCCCTGGCGCTGTTGTCAGTGAACCTGGCCACCCTGCTGGTGGTGGGCTTGCAACAGTGGCGCTCACGCAAGTCCATCAAGTTCCAGCCCCAGGAGTTGGCCGACCGCCTGTTGCAGGTCCAGGAAAACGAACGTCATCGCCTCAGCCGCGAACTGCACGACGATATCGGCCAACTGTTGACCGCCGCCAAGCTGCAAAGTGAATGGCTCAAGCGCCGTCTTCCGGAAAATCTGCAGGGCCACTGTGCGGTGCTGTGCAACACCCTCAACGAAACCCTGGCCAAGGTGCAGGACGTGTCGGCCATCCTCAACCCCCGGCAACTGGCGAGCCTGGGCCTTGAGGCGAGCCTGCGGGCGCATCTGCTCAAGACCCTGGAAAACACCCGGGTAAGCTGGAGCCTGGAATGCCATCAACGGCTGACCGGCATCCCGGAAGAGATGGCTGTTGCCGCCTTTCGCATTACCCAGGAAGCCGTCACCAACATGCTGCGCCATGCCCAGGCACGTAACCTGCTGGTACGCCTGCAACGCCTGCCCGAAGGCCTGTCACTGTTTATCAGCGATGACGGCCAGGGCTTTTCGCCCGCCATCAACCCCGCCCAGGAAGGCCAGCGGGGCATGGCCGGGATGTCCGAGCGGATTGATCAACTGGGAGGCACATTGTCGGTCAATAGCCAGCCAGGCTCCGGGACGAGGATCGAAGCGCTTTTCCCCTGGGCGCCCCGCGCCCTCGAACGGGCCAACCCCCATAAGGTTCTAGAGTGACGTGCAACTTACTCCTGGTGGATGACCACTCCCTGATCAGGGCCGGCGTGCGTGCGCTGGTCATGGATATTCCCGGCTACGCGGTGATCGGTGAAGCGAGCGACGGCGCGCAGTTGCTGGAGCGGTTTGACGCGCTGCAACCCGACATCGTGCTGCTTGACCTGTCGATGAAGCACACCGGCGGGCTCGATGCATTGAAAGACCTCAAGCGCGCCTACCCGAAGAGCAAGGTGCTGATCCTGTCGATGCACACCGACCCGGAGCTGATCATGTGCGCGCTGGAGTCCGGCGCCCATGGCTACCTGCTCAAGGACACCACGGCCAATGAGCTGGAGCACGCGCTGCTGGCGTTGCGCAACAACGAACGCTACCTCAGCCCGGCAATCGCCCATACGGTGATCAACCAGGCGCTGATCCGCAATCAGGCCCAGGTCAACCCGCCGCCCCACAGCCACAACCTGACGGCACGCCAGTTGGAAATCCTGCGCTTGATCGTGCGCGGCAAGTCCACCCGTGAAATCGCCAATGGCCTGGGTCTGAGCATCAAGACCGTGGAAGCCCACCGCTCGCAGATCATGAAGCGCCTGCAGATTTTCGACGTGGCGGGCCTGGTGCTGTTCGCAGTGCGCGAACAGATCATCAGCCTTGACGATTAGTCAGCAACGGTGAGTCATCCGGCAGATGCACCCGCAGTGCCTGGGGCAAGGCCGAGAAGTGCAAGTCGTCACCCTGGAGTGGTTCGCCGTCGAGGTTGATCGCCAGCCCTTCGGCGACCTTGATTTCGACCCACGGCAAGCGCGCCCGCACAAACATATTGTCCAGGCCCCAGCCGTCCGTCATCAGGTTGCGCAGGGTGCCGACCACTTCCTGCGGCGCCGGCAAGATGCTGATATCCAACAAACCATCATCGGCCAGGGCGCCGGGGCACAGCACGTGGCCACCACCGGCCTGGCGCCCGTTGCCGATGCCCAGGGCCAGCAGCTCGCCGCGCCAGTGAAAGTCAGGGCCCTGCAATTCACCGTAGGCCGCGCGCAACTCGCTGAAGCGTGACAGGCCGGTAAACAGATACGCCGCGCCACCGAGGACTTTCTTCAAGTCTTCGGAGGTGTTGGCGGTGACCTGGCTGCCAAAACCACCGGTGGCCATATTCAGGAAGATCTGCCCGCCTACTTCGCCCAGGTCGATGGCACGGGCCGGTACATCCAGCAGGTCCAGGGCCTGCTCGGGCTCCAGCGGCACACCGGCGGCGCGGGCAAAATCGTTGGCGGTACCGAGGGGCATCAGCACCAGGCTGGCCTCGGTCTTGGCCCGGGCCATGGCCTCGGCCACATCCCGCAGGGTGCCGTCACCGCCGCCGGCAATCAGCCGCGTGTAGCCATCGGCAAGGGCCTGATCGACAAACCGCTGGGCATCGCCACCCTCCCACGTCACCCGTACGGCCAGCTCCCAGCCCTGCTCGCGCTTGCCCTGCACCGCCGCCCGCACCTGCTCGTTGAGGGCTTGCTTGCCGTGCAGAATCAACAGTGCCTTGGGTGTGCTCATGGATGAATGCTCCTGGGTTTAAGGTTCCTGAGGGATGTTGACCGTGGCCAATCGAAAAAAAGCCATCGGATGTAGAAATTAACCGGGTTTTGTAGCGTTTCTGACACGGATCAACTCGCACTTGGCGAAATCGACCTAGACTTATACCTATTCCCATCCGACAAGGCCGTCGCACCATGATCACCATGTCCGCCTTCCACTCCATGCTTATCCCCATCCTGACCGGCATGATCCTCCTGGCCATCGGCTTCAACTTCCGCGACAAACCCATCGGCGTGTTCGGCATGTGGATCGGCATGCTGCTGATCCTCGGCACCGTGGTTTACAAGATCCTCGCCAAACTCGCCGAATGACAATCTCACTCGCATTGCACATGACGGCCTCGTACACTCGGTCAATTCGTCGTTTTTAAGGTTGACCGCCTCGTGCTTGCCCGTCTGTTTGCCCTGCCCTGTTGCCTGCTTTTCTGCCTGCTGACCCTGCTGCCCATGGCGCCTGCCCACGCCGTGAGCCTGCCAGGGCTGCTGGGCAGCAACACCAAAACCCAGCCGCAAGCCGACGTCCCGTTGGGCCAGTCCCTGGACGAGGTGATCAAGACCCTGGAAAACGACCAGCAGCGCACCAAGCTGCTGAGCGACCTGAAAAAGCTCCGTGAGACCACGCAAAAGGCCCAGCCCGCCGCCGAACTGGGTGTACTCGGTTTGATCGGCGGCACGCTGTCGAGCCTGGAGCAACAATTCTCCGGTGCCGACAGCCCGCTCAATCGCTGGTCCAACGAGTTTGACCAGGCCAAGGATGAACTCACCGCACTGATGCTGCCGGCCAGCGAATGGCTGCCGATCATCTTTGCCTTTGCCATGATCCTGATGCTCTGGAGCCTGCTGGCCGCGATCCTGATCTGGCTCAGCCACCGGGTGCGCGAGCGCTTCGGCCTGACCGAAGAACTGCCGCAACACCCCAAGACCTGGGACCTGCTGCGCTTTGCCCTGCGCAAGCTCGGCCCGTGGCTGATCGCGTTGGTGATCACCGTCTACATGAGCTACGCACTGCCCTCGTCCCTCGGCAAATCCCTGGCAATGGTGCTGGCCTATGCGCTGGTGGTGGGCACCTGCTTCTCGGCGATCTGCGTGGTCGCGTTTTCCGTACTCGACGGCCCGCACCGTCACCGCGCGTTGTACATCCTGCGCCACCAGGCCTTCCGGCCGTTGTGGCTGATCGGCAGCTTTGCCGCCTTTGGCGAAGCCGTCAGCGACCCGCGCCTGGCCGAGAGCCTGGGCCAGCACCTGTCCCATGTCGCCGCGACCATCGCCAATGTCATGGCCGCGCTGTCCACCGGTGTGTTCATCCTGCGATTCCGCCGGCCGATTGCGCACCTGATCCGCAACCAGCCGCTGTCCCGCCGCCTGACCCGCCGCGCCCTGAGTGACACCATCGAAATCGTCGGCACCTTCTGGTACCTGCCGGCGTTGCTGCTGGTGGGCATCTCGCTGTTCGCCACCTTCGTCTCCGCCGGCGACACCAGCACCGCCCTGCGCCAGTCGTTGTTGTGCACGGTGTTGCTGGTGCTGTGCATGGTGATCAACGGCCTGGTGCGCCGTCATTCACTCAAGCCGCAGCGTGGGCACAAGCGCCATGCGCTGTACTCCGAGCGCCTGAAAAGCTTCGTCTACACCCTCGCCCACCTGGTGGTGTGGCTGGTGTTTATCGAACTCGGCCTGCGGGTCTGGGGCCTGTCGCTGATCCGCTTTACCGAAGGCGACGGGCATGAAATCAGCGTCAAGCTGTTCGGCCTTGCCGGCACATTGCTGTTTGCCTGGCTGATCTGGATCCTCAGCGACACCGCGATCCACCACGCCCTCACCCGCTCGCGCAAAGGCCTGGCCAACGCGCGTGCGCAAACGATGATGCCGTTGATTCGCAACGTGCTGTTCGTGACCATCTTCATCATTGCCGCCATCGTCGCCCTGGCGAACATGGGCATGAACGTCACGCCGCTGCTGGCGGGTGCCGGTGTGATCGGCCTGGCCATCGGTTTTGGTGCACAGTCGCTGGTGGCGGATTTGATCACCGGCCTGTTCATCATTATCGAAGACTCCCTGGCAATTGATGACTACGTGGATGTCGGCGGCCACCTGGGGACGGTCGAAGGCTTGACCATCCGTACCGTGCGCCTGCGGGACATCGACGGCATCGTGCATACGATCCCGTTCAGTGAAATCAAAAGCATCAAGAACTACTCCCGGGAGTTCGGCTACGCGATCTTCCGGGTGGCGATTCCCTACAACATGGAAATCGACGACGCCATCAAGCTGATGCGCGACGTCGGGCAGAAGATGCGCAACGACCCGTTGCAGCGGCGCAATATCTGGTCGCCGCTGGAAATTCAGGGTGTAGAAAGTTTCGAGTCCGGCAGTGCGATTCTTCGCGCCCGCTTCAAGACCGCGCCGATCAAGCAGTGGGAGGTTTCGCGGGCGTTCAACCTGTCGCTCAAGCGTCACCTCGACGAAGCCGGGCTGGACCTGGCCACCCCACGCTTGAGCGTGCAAGTGGTGACAGCGGCGGGAGGCGTGCAAGAGAAAGAATAAGCGCTGCCCGGACGACGTCAGGATCAACAACAATAATCATGGAGAGTCCTTATGCGTTTGACCGGTCTTACACACCAATGGGTATTCGGCCTGCTGTGCGGTGTCGCCAGCAGCGCGGTCATCGCCGCCAGCAGCGGCCAGGACAGTGCCCGCGAAGAAATCGCCGCCCAGGCGAAAGTGCTGGAACCGGCCCTGCTGGAAACCCGGCGCGACATCCACGCCCATCCTGAACTGGGCAACACCGAAAAGCGCACCGCAGAACTGGTGGCCAAGCAATTGCGGGAGATGGGGCTTGAGGTCAAGACCGGCGTCGCCCGCACCGGCGTGGTCGCAATCCTCAAAGGCGCCCTGCCCGGCCCGACCGTTGCCTTGCGCGCCGACATGGATGCGCTGCCGGTCAAAGAAGTGTCCGACCTGCCCTTTGCCTCGAAGGCCAAGGGGGTGTACCTCGATAAAGAAGTCGACGTGATGCACGCCTGCGGCCACGACGCCCACACCGCCATCCTGCTGAGTACAGCGAAAATTCTGACCGGCATGCGCGATCGTCTGCCGGGCACCGTGGTGTTTTATTTCCAGCCGGCTGAAGAAGGCCCGAGCGACTTTATCCCCGACGGTAAAAACACTTGGGGCGCGAAGATGATGGTGCAGGAAGGGGTGATGAAATCGCCCAAGCCGGATGCGGTGTTTGGGCTGCATGTGTGGGCCGGTGTGCCTGCGGGGCAGATTGCGTATCGGCCGGGGCCTACCCTGGCGAGTTCGGATGACCTGCGGATCAAGATCCTGGGCAAGCAGACCCATGCGGGGCGGCCGTGGGACGGGATTGATCCGATTACTGTCGGGGCGCAGGCCATCGTTGGGTTGCAGACGGTGGTGAGCCGGCGTACCGACATTTCTTCGTTTCCGGCGGTGGTGAGTATTGGCACCATCAACGGAGGGACGCGGTACAACATCATTCCCGAGTCGGTGGACATGAGTGGGACCATTCGCTCCTACGACTATGGCATTCGCCAGAAGCTGCATGCGGATGTGCGGCAGACCGTCGAGAAGATTGCCGAGAGTGGTGGGGCGAAGGCTGAGGTGACGATCATTGAGAAGTACGACCCGACCATCAACAACCCGGCGCTGACCGAAAAGATGCTGCCGAGTTTGCGTTGGGCGGCGAATGGCGACGTAGTGAATGCCCCGTTGGTGGGTGGGGCTGAGGACTTCTCGTTTTATGCCAAGGAAGCGCCAGGGTTGTTTGTGTTTCTGGGGGTGACGCCGAGGGATCAGGACATGAGCAAGGCGGCGCCGAATCATAATCCGGGGTTCTTTGTGGATGAGTCGGCGTTGGTGGTTGGGGTACGGACGCTGGCTTCGTTGGCGACGGATTATTTGTATGCCAATGCGGGGGATTGAGGGTATATCCGTTATTCAGGTAACGGCCGCCTAGGGTTCCGCTCTTGCCCCACCACTCTGCACCTCGCTCGGGCTTAAGTGTGGTGAAGCAACAGCAAACCCAAAGGCGGACACGATCCAAATGTGGG
>NZ_JACARZ010000140.1:0-6153 GCF_013386315.1 Pseudomonas sp. P7779
ACCATAAGTCGCCGTTACCTGAATAACGGATATACACCCCACCTCAGCAACAAAGCCTACGCCGTCTTCCCGGTATGGTTATTCAGCGAAATAACCTTGGTCTTCCCAATCCGGTGACGATAAATCTCACGCAGGTACTTGATCGCCTTCTTCACACAATCCCGCGACAGACGAATATCGTTGATCGACACAAACTTGTCCTTGTCGTTGATCAACTCACGATACTTCTTCTCGTACATCGGCTTGATCGCATACCAGTTGGTATCCAGGATCTTCGCCGGGTTCTCGAACTCGTTGAGCAGCTCATCAATCCGGTCTTCATCAAAATCCTCATGGATGATGAAATCCAGGATCGAATTATCCAGGGTGTCATCAAACCGATACGGATTACGCGCAAAACAGCGCTTGATAAATGCCACGATCAACGTCAAAAAATCATCCGACAGGCACGGGCTTTTAGCGATCAAGGTCGTGAGCGACAAGTTGGCCGACGCCCCGATCACCAGCGCATACCGTTTGAGCGTCGTATTGGGAAACAGGCTGTTGAGGTGCGTCTTGAGGCGATTCAGGTCCATATAGGACAGCTTGTAATCCTTGGGCAACGACACAATCGACACCACCGACGAGCAGTTCTTGAAGAAGTGCAAGTCATGCAACGCCGCCGCGTCATAGCCGGAATTCTTGTACTGCTCCAGGGAGGCCTTGTACCGCTTGGACTCAATCGGCAACAGGCTGATGCCTTCGATCGCCTGGGTCACCTTGTTGAAGTGCGGCAGATCAATGGAACGGAAAAACAAGTCGTCGATGTTCAGCCGCTGCGGCTCTTTTTCGAACACCTTGAACTTGTCGCTCGAAGGCGCCGGCGTTTCCGGCACCACCGATTCGGCATAGGCAATCGCCACCGGGCCAGCCAGGCTCATGAACAGGTCGTTGGCATCCAGGCGGATGGTCTCGCCAATGTCGATCCCGGCGCGACGGAAGTAGTTCTGGTCGTAGTCGGTGGTAACCGCCTGGGCCGTCAGAATGTTGAAGATCTGCTGCGAGATGTACTGGTTGGCGTGCTTTTCCATGGCATTGACATCAATGTTCTGGATGTTGCCGTCATCGCTTTCCTCGGCGTAACGCATGATGTCGTTGGAGATCAGCATCATCGCGTTCCACGGTCGGATACGGCCTTTCACGCTGGCTTCGCTGCTGTCTTCATTGTCGAAGTTGTACGAGAAGTCCCATTCTTCCGACAGGTATTTGCACAACAGCCGCCCGGCGTTGATGTGCAGCGCCTCGGACATTTCGCTGCGGTGATCGGAGATGTTCGGCAGCACACAAATCCCGCTGGTGAAGATCGGCTCGAACACGAAGGCGTGACCGCTTTTGCTGTCGTGTTCGTCGGCAGGCTTGGTGTCGAACGTCTTGTTCATGTACGAGTGCTGCTGGGCCAGGCCGAACTCCGAGGCCATGCCTGAACCGGTACCGCCGCCGGCACTGAAGATCGAGAAGTACAGGCGCGACTGGTTGGCCTTGATGCCGCAGGAGTCGATCAGGTACGAGTGGATCATCTTCCAGTCGGGGCTGGAGAAGCGCTGGGTGTCTTTGTTGAGGATGATCTTGGCCAGGTACTGGCCGAGGATCGGCGCGTTACCGGCGCCGCCGGCATGGACTTCCGAGAGGTCCATGATTTTCATCTTGCTGTAGTCCCGCAGGAAACCGCTTTTCTCACCCTTGCGCGAGAAACGGATGCGCCCGGCAATGTCCTTGTCCAGGTCGCCCAGCATCACCAGCGGCTCGACCAGGAACACCGGTTTGGTGCCCTTGTTCGAACCCAGGCGCAGGTTGTTGCGAATCCACTGGGCGGGGCGGTAGCCCTTGTCGGTGGATTTGTCTTCGTTGCTGAATTCGTTGAGGTAGAACTTGCGGGCGTTGTACACCAGCTCTGCCACATCCAGGGCAATGTTGGAGCCACAGCGGCCCAGGCCGATCAGGCACACCGAGGGGAATTCCTGCTCATTGCGCAGTTCACCGTCGACTTCCAGGTGCGGTGCGCGCGGGAACACCATGTCGCGCAGGCCGTCGAGGTTGTCGAGGATGCGGTCGGTGTTGGTTTCGGTGAAGTACAGGTACTGCTGGGTGGCCAGTGGGCGGGCGGTGCTCAATGACTTTGAACCTGAGGGTTTTTCCGCAGGGGCTGTCAGCAACACGTCGGATACCGCAGTGGCAGAGTTATTTTTAGAAGTCATTGTGCGCCATGTGCCTGGACGGATGGCTGAGTAAGTATCAAATAGCCATCACAGAATGAGAGATCGCGACTTTACAGTGCGTCCTGGTCCTGGGCGATAGGGTTTAACCCTAGGGTTTTAAGGGGAAAGCCTGGCCGGACTCTGATGAATCGGCCGTTCGTCGGGGTTCTTTAGTGAAATGATGGCGATTTGCCAAATAAACGGCGTCAGCGAATTGGCCGAACGATGGACGCCGGGCCCGCACGGCCCGAAGGCGGGTCTTTCGGCGCGGGGTCACCCCCCGTCAGGCCCAGCAGGCTGAACAGGTTGTTCTGGTCCAGGCTGTTGATCACCGCGCTGATATCACTCAACGGCACCGCAGCGCTGAGCAGGTAACCCTGAACAAAATCACAGCCGTGTTTTTGCACCACTTCAAATTGTTGCAGGGTTTCCACGCCCTCTGTCACCACCTGCAGGTGCAGGGTGTGGGCCATGCCGATAATGGCCTGGACGATCTCGATGTCGGCGTTCGACTTGGGGATATCCTGGATAAATGAACGGTCGATTTTCAAGGTGTTCAACGGCAGGCGCTTAAGGTAGGCGAGGGACGAGTAGCCGGTGCCGAAGTCGTCGATGGACAGCGACACGCCCAGGGCGCGGATTTGCCGCAGCAATGCCAGGGTGCTGCTGATATTGCCCATCAGCGCGTTCTCGGTTACTTCCAGTTCCAGACGATTGGCCGCGATCCCGCCGAAGCGCAGGGCGTTTTCGATCTCATCGGCCAACTCGTCACGCGTCAGGTTGAGGGCCGAGCAGTTCACGGCCATGACCAATTCAGTGTGGCCTTGCTCCGACAGCAGGCTCAGGTCGTGACAGGCCTGGCGCAGCACCCAGTGATCCAGTTCGGCAATCAGCCCGTTGCTTTCGGCAATGCCGATGAACCGGTCCGGGGTCAGCAGGCCATGTTGGGGGTGTTGCCAGCGCACCAGGGCTTCGAGGCGCGTGACCCTGCCTTTTTTCAGGTCAAGTATCGGTTGGTAAAACAGCACCAACTCGTTCTTGCCCCGCAGTGCGGCGCGCAGTTCCTCTTCCAGCTGCAGTTCCAGGAAGGCCCGGGTTTTCAGGTTGGAGCTGAAGAAGTTCAGGCTGTTACGCCCGGCATCCTTGGACTGATACAGCGCCAGGTCAGCGGTCTTCAGCAGCTCTTCGCTGGTTTTGCCGTCTTCGGGAAACAGGCTGATGCCGATGCTGGTGGTCATCACCATGCGCCGGCCGGCCAGTTCGATGGGGTCTTTCATTTTCTGCATGATGCGCTGGGCCATGTGCCGCGCTTCATCGCGGTGATGGATGCTGATCAGGATGCAGAATTCGTCACCGCCAAACCGCGCGACCACGTCGTCATGGCTGCGCACCGAGCTTTTGATATGGCCGGCCAGCACCGTCAGCAGTTCGTCGCCGGCGTCATGGCCGAGGCTGTCGTTGATGCGCTTGAAGTGGTCGATATCCAGGAAGATCACCGCCAGCATGCCGTCGGTGGCGGTTTTTTCCGCGAGCTTCTCGGCGAAGATCTGGTTGAAACCACGGCGGTTGAGCAGGGTGGTCAGGGCATCGTAATGCGCCACCTGTTGCAGCGAGGCGCGGGCCTGGTCCAGTTCGGTGAGCAGGGCGTTGACCCGGCGCAGGTCGGTTTCCTTGTGTTGCAGCTTCTTGTCCGCGAGGGCAGCACTGATGCTGCTGCCAATCACCAGCAGGGCGATGACCGCCACCAGCAGCCCCAGTTGGACCGGGTTGTTGTCCACCGGCAGTGCCGACTGTACGAGGTCTTCGGGTACCAGCAGCTGCATGGCCGCCATGCCGGTGAAGTGCATGCTGATAATGCCCGCGCCAAGCACCAGGCTGGCCGCGTACTTGAGCAATTGATGGAACATGCCGGTGCCGTTGCGCAGGTACAGCGACAGCAGCAACGCCGCCAGGCTGGCGCCGATCGCGATCAACACAGAGGCGAGGAACAAGCCAGTCTCGAAATACACGCCCGCCTCGGAGCGCATGGCCGACATGCCCACGTAGTGCATCAGCGCAATACCCAGCCCCATCCACACCGACGCCAGCACATATTGGTGGGCGCGCAGCCTTGGATGACTGAGGGTTTGCATGGCGAACAGCGCCGCGATCAGGGCGATCAGCAGCGAGGCGAACGTCATGATCAATTCGTAGTGAATCGCGATAGGCGCCTGGAAGGCCAGCATGCTGATGAAGTGGGTCGACCAGATGCCGCCTGCCAGGCAGCCCGCGCCTACCCAGCGCCAGTGCCGTTGAGCCTTGGGGTTGTCGACATGGCCGACCCGCTCGGCCATGTCCAGGGTGCCGAAGCCCGCTGCACACGCCACTACATACGCCAGTAGCACCAGAAAGGGGTTATGACTGCAATTGAGTAATAAGTGCCCACTGTCCGGAAGGTCGGTAAAAAAATGCAAACCAAGCCATTCCATAGCATGTCCCGTCACAGAGTTTTAGTCTGACTGCGTCTTTCAGTATAGAGAGCGTGAGCGAGTTACAAGGATTGATGGCAGATTGCTTCTAATCATTTGGCGATGAGTTTATAAACAACTAGAACCAAATGATTAGGGATGACCGGCCGGGTCGCCCGATGGAGTGACATCAGACTTACGAATCATTACAGACAATCCCCACGAGGCTGACTAGATTGCAGGTTCCGGGCTCAGGATGCGTCTGGCATCGCGGCTCACATAACAATAAAAGAGACGGACCCATGCAGAACTCGACCCAAGCGGCGAATGCCTGGCGCATTCTGTTCCTGCTGTTCCTGGCCAACCTGTTCAACTTTTTCGACCGCACCATTCCCGCGATCATCATCGAGCCGATCCGCATGGAGTGGCACCTCAGCGACTTCCAGCTCGGGATCATCGGTACCGCGTTCACCATTGTTTATGCAATTGCCGGCTTGCCGCTGGGGCGCCTGGCCGATACCGGCTCGCGCAGCAAACTCATGGGCTGGGGCCTGGCGGCGTGGAGTGGCCTGACAGCGGTCAATGGTCTGGTGGGCAGTTTCTGGACCTTTTTGCTGGTGCGCATGGGCATCGGCATCGGCGAGGCCAGTTATGCGCCGGCGGCAAACTCGCTGATCGGTGACCTGTTTCCCGCCCACCGCCGTGCCCGGGCCATGGGGATCTTCATGCTGGGCCTGCCCTTGGGCCTGTTGCTGGCCTTCTTCACCATTGGTGCGATGGTCAAGGCGTTCGACAGCTGGCGTGCGCCATTCTTTATTGCCGCGGTGCCGGGGCTGATCCTTGCGGTGTTCATGTTCTACATCAAGGAACCCAAGCGCGGCGCGGCGGAAGCCGTGCAAGTCTCCCAGGAGAAAGTCGACCGGCCGATTCGCCGGGTGCTGGCGGTGCCGACATTCCTCTGGCTGGTGCTGGCCGGGTTGTGCTTCAACTTCGCCACCTATGCCTGCAACTCGTTCCTGGTGCCGATGCTGCAGCGCTATTTCCTGCTGCCGTTGCAGGATGCGGCAGTCGCCACCGGTGTCATCGTCGGTATTACCGGCCTGGTGGGCCTGACCCTGGGCGGCTGGATTGCCGACAAGATCCATCAACGCATCGCTAACGGCCGGCTGCTGTTCGCGGCGTGCAGTTTGATTATCTCTACAGTGACCACTGCCTGGGCGTTGCACGCGGGGCGGATCGAGATTGGTGTGTTTGTGGCGCTGTTCAGTGTCGGCTGGCTGTTTGCCTATAACTTCTACACCTGCGTGTACACGGCGATCCAGGACGTGGTCGAGCCGCGCCTGCGGGCGACGGCGATGGCATTGTTCTTCGCCGGCTTGTATTTGCTGGGCGGGGGCATGGGGCCGATTGTGGTGGGCGGGTTGTCGGATCATTTTGCCCATTCGGCGATGTATGCCGACGGTGCCCAGCAG
>NZ_JACARZ010000141.1:0-180 GCF_013386315.1 Pseudomonas sp. P7779
GCTTGCCGGCGATGGCATCACCTCGGTGTGTCTGGAAGACCGAGGTGTCTGCATCGCCGGCAAGCCAGCTCCTACAGAAAAGCAGCTCTGCTTTCGCTCTGGTTTTTGATTTGGCTTTTAACACTCAGGTCGGCTTTCAGGCCGCCGTGCTCTTGCTTTTGATCTTGCTCTTGCTCTGAC
>NZ_JACARZ010000141.1:239-12077 GCF_013386315.1 Pseudomonas sp. P7779
ACAGGCGGGGCAGAGCCCTAGTGAGATGGTCAGCCCGGCACGGTCCCCTTGGAACATCCCACCCGACAAGCGATCTCACTGCCACCCGCTGGTGCATGCTCTTGATTGCATGCAGCTTTTTGTAGCGAGGAAGCTCGCTCCCGTTGACCCGCATGGCAGGCCAAACAGCCTAATCAATAGCAAGCTAGCTAATTGGCGCATTAATTGCCTTGAGATATGGCAATTAGACATCACTCCCGGAGTCCGCCATGAGCAGCCTGTCGAGCAGCACGATGCAGTTATCTTCCGCCGAGAAAAGCTGGCTGCCCTGGTGGGGCAAGACCGGCAAGTTCGCCATGGGCTGGTCCTGCCACCTCAACCGCGCGGTGTACCCGGTGATGGAGCAAACCTTCGAGGCCATTGCCGAAACCCGGGTCAAACTCCTGCAAACCTGGACCCGCGAACAGTGGGAACACCTCAACGAACTGGCCACGACACTGGCCCGCGATTCCGTGCTCACCGACAACAGCCTGCTGCTGGAAAAACTGCACCAGGCCGGGGATTTCTCCGAGCTGTTTATCGTCGACCCAAAGGGCGAACTACTGGCGAGTACCTGGAGCCAGGCCAGTCACCGCGCGCTCAATCAACAAGCCCTGGCCGCCGGGCTCAAGGCGCCATTCCTCCACGGTCCCTACAGCGACCCGCTGACCTTGCAGATCGGCCCTTCGTCCTCGCGCTTCCATGACGAAGTGACCCTGATGTTCTACCAACCATTGACCCGCGAGGGCAGGGTGGTCGGCTGCCTCTGCGGTCGGGTGCCCAACGACATACTCGGGGATTTGATCCAGCGCGAGGCCGGGCATATCTTCCCCGAGTCCGGCGATAACTACCTGTTCATGGTGCAATCGCGCTTCGACCCGGCGCTGCAGCCGGGCATTGCGCTGTCCCGCTCACGCTTCGAGGACGGCACCTTCACCCACGGTGAAAATCTCAAGAGCGGCGTGCACACACCCTGGAAAACCGTACAGATCCAACGCCACACCGAGCTGGAATTGCGGTTTATCGACCCCGCCACCCAACAACTGCACCCCGGCGTGCGGGAAACCATCCGCAAGGGCTCGAATCTGTTTGTCACCTATCCCGGCTATTCCGACTACCGTCACATCCCGGTGGTGGGCAAGGGCGTGACCTTCGAACTGCCGGGCTCGCCGGATCGCTGGGGCATGATGTGCGAGGCCGACCTGGAAGAGGTCTACCGCCGGCGCTCCCTGAGCCACGGCTTGATGAAGCCCTATCTGGCGACCATGGCCGGCCTGTTTGCCTGCAACTTCCTGGTCCGTCACTACAGTGGTTTGCCCGCCGCCTCGACCGATGCGTGCGAGGTGCTGAGCATGGTGGTCGCGGCCTTGCTGTTCAGCCGCCTGGGCCCCAGGCGCCTGGCCGCACGCCTGAATGAAATGACCGAGGTCATCCGCACCATTGCCGAAGGCGAGGGCAACCTGCGCCAACGCCTGGACAGCGGGCGCATGGTCAACGACGAAACCGGCGACATGAGCCGCTGGATCAACAGCTTCATCGACCGCCTGGATTCGGTGGTCGGCCAGGTGGTCAAGGCCAGCCACAGCGTTGGCAACACCAACCAATTGATGCTCGGCCGCAGCGAGGCGGCCGGGTTGATGTCCCATGAAGTGGCCGACGCCACCCACCGCATGATGATCATCGTTGAAGAGCAACTGGGAGAAATCCAGCAAGCCTCGGTGAGCGCCGAGCAAATGAAGCAGGCCATGGACGAGGTGGTCAGCCGGGCCCGCGAGCAATTCCTCGCGGTACAGGTCGGCACCCAGTCGATTCGCGATGTGGTGCAGCGCTCCTCGGAAAGCGTGCAACTGCTGGACAGCCGCATGGCACAGATCAGCAACATCACCGGGTTGATCAGCGACATCACCAACCAGACCAACCTGCTGGCCCTGAATGCGGCCATCGAAGCGGCGCGGGCAGGCGAGCATGGCCGCGGTTTTGCGGTGGTGGCCGACGAAGTCCGCACCCTGGCGTCACGCACTTCCAAGGCAGCGGAAGACATTCGCCAGATGGTCGAGGGCCTGCAAGGCGAAACCCGCAAGGCCGTAGGCTTCATGGAAAACGGCGTGACCAACGTCGACAGCAGCCTGCGCCTGGCCGAGGACGCCTCCTCGGAGAACGTGCACCTGCACCAGGCGGTGGAGAGCATGTTCAGCATCATCCAGCAGCTCAACGCCCGCAGCCTCGACTATGGCAAGACCATCAAGCAGGTCAGCCACTCTTCGGAGCAAATGCGCCTGACCGTAGGGGTGTTGCAGACCAGCGCGGAAACCGTGCGGGTCAATGCCAACAAGTTGCAGAAGCTGGTGGGGTTGTTCGAAGTCAGTGAGGCTGCGGCCTGACCAGGCTGCGCTTATCCAGCAGCAGGCGCTCCAACTCCTTCATCGGCAAAGGCCGGCTGAACAGATACCCCTGGATTTGATCGCAGCCGGCTTCCCGCAGAAACTCCAGCTGCGCCTGGGTTTCCACGCCTTCGGCCACCACTCGCAGCTTCAGGCTGTGGGCCAGTTCGATGATGGTGCGGGTGATAGCCGCGTCCTGCGGGTTGCTGGTGACTTCGCGGATAAACGCAATATCGATTTTCAGCGTATCAATCGGGAACCGCCGCAGGTAGGCCAGGCTGGAATAGCCGGTGCCGAAGTCGTCGATGGAGATCTTCACCCCCATCGCCCGCAGGCGCTGCAAGCTGGCGATGGTGTGCTGGGTGTTCTCCATCAGCGAGCCTTCGGTCAATTCAACTTCCAGCCAATGCGCTTCCACGCCGGCCTGGGCGAGGGACTGGGCGATATCGGCAATCAGGTCACCCTCGATCAATTGATGCCCCGAAACGTTGACCGATACCTCCACCGCGCCCACCGTGCCGGATTGCCACGCTGCGATCTGGCGGCACACGTTGTCGATCACCCAACGCCCGAGCGTGACGATCAAGCCCTGGCTTTCCAGGATCGGTATGAAGACCGCTGGAGACACCGCACCGTAACCGGGCCGGTCCCAGCGCAGCAGGGCCTCGAGGGCGCACACCTGACCGTTGGCCAGTTCGACCTTGGGTTGGTAATGCAGCACGAATTCTTCGCGCTCGACCGCCAGGCGCAGGGCTTTTTCCAGGTCCAGGCGCGCCAGGTCATGCACATTCAACCGCGAGGACTCATTTTGGTGGTGTTGAAGTTGCTGCTCCAACAACTGGCTATGGTTTTTCAACCGATCGCCGTGGGCCTTGAGCCGCAGCAGGTTGCGTACCCGTAGCCACAACTCGACCCGCTCCACCGGCTTGCTGATGAATTCTTCAGCACCGGTTTCCAGGCCACTGAGCCGCGCGCTGGACTCACTCAATGCCGAAAGCATGATGATCGGAATGTTCGCCGTGGCCTGGTTGCCCTTGAGCTGGTTGGCCACTTCGTAACCGTCCATGCCCGGCATCATGATGTCCAGCAGGATCAAGTCCGGCGGCCGCTGCGCCACCAACTGCAAGGCTTCTTCACCGCTGGCGGCGCTCACGGTCTGGTAACCCTCGTGGCGCAGCAGGGTTTCGAGCAGCTTGCGCACCTGGATTTCATCATCAACGATCAACAGCGTTGCGGGTTGGCTGGCCATGGAGAGGACTCAAGTCGAGGGAGTAATGTTCTTTTGCAGCAGCGTGTCGATCACCTGGTACAGCTCTTTGTAGCGCAGGGGCTTGATGATGTAGGCATCGCAGCCGGCCCGCAGGGTCTTGTCACGGTCTTCCTTCATGGCCATGGCCGTCAGGGCGATCACCGGGATGTGCGCGGTATGAGGGTCCTGCTTGAGCAGTGACGTGGCTGCCAGGCCGTCCATGCCCGGCAACTGGATGTCCATCAGGATCAATGCCGGTTGTTTTTCCCGGGCCAGGGTCAGCCCGGTCTCGGCATCGGCGGCCCACAACACGCTGTGGCCGGCGTTCACCAGCAACAGGCGGGCGAGGCGCATGTTGGCCTCGTTGTCTTCGACGATCAGGATTTCGGCCATGGGGCCTCCGCATCTGCGGCACGATGCAGCGGCAGCCACACCACAAATCGCGCGCCGGCACCTTCGCGGCTGGCCACGGCGACACTGCCGCCGTGCAGGTCGGTGAGTTGCTTGACCATCGCCAGGCCCAGGCCCGTGCCTTCGAATTTGCGCGCCAGGCTGCTGTCGATCTGGCTGAAAGCCTTGAACAGCTTGCTCATGTCGTGCCGGGCGATACCGATGCCGGTGTCGCTCACGCTCAATTCCAGGAACTGTTGATGTTCGCTGGGCTGCAGGGCAAAGCCGTGGGTGGGCCAGTCGCCTGGAATCTGCCCCACTTGCCCACGATTCACCTCGCGCACCGAGAGCGTCACCGAGCCGCCGTGCTCGCTGAACTTCACCGCATTGGCCAGCAGGTTGTAGATGATCTGCTTGGTCTTTCGCAGGTCCAGTTCCAGTGCGCCGAAGTCGTCCGGGCTTTCGAGTTTCAACTGGATGCGCTGCAATGCGGCCTTTTCCCGCACGATCAGCAGGCTGTTGGCCAACAGGCCGGCCAACTCCACGGCTTCCAGTTCCAGGTCCATCATGCCGGCCTCGACCTTGGACAGGTCGAGGATGTCGTTGATCAGCGACAGCAAGTGCTGGCCGCTGGTGAAGATATCGCCGATGTACTCGCGCTGGATATCGCTCATGTCGCCCACCAGGCCGTCCTTGAGCGCCTCGGAAAAACCGATCACCGCATTCAGCGGCGTGCGCAGCTCGTGGGACATGGTGGCAAGGAACTCGGACTTCATGTGGCTGGCGTGTTCCAGCTCCAGGTTCTTCTCTTCCAGGGCGCGCTCAAAGCCTTTGCGTTGCGCCTCTTCCTGCTTGCGCGCGGTGTTGTCGGTGCCGATCAGCAGGTAGCCGATGATCGCGTCGTTGCGGTTGCGCAGGGCGGTCACCGACACCATGGCCGACAGGCGACTGTTGTCCTTGCGGATATAGGTCAGTTCGTAAATGTCTTCGATGCCCCGGGAGGCCTTGAACACCAGGGCCTCAAAGCCCGGCGTGATCGGTGTGTCCAGTTCCAGGCTGAGGGCGGCGGCGCGGGTGATCAGCTCGGCGGGGTCGGAAATGTCGGCCGGTGTGACGCGGTTCAGCACATCGGCGGCGGCGTAGCCAAGCATGCGCTCGGCGCCGACGTTGAAAATCTGGATTACGCCTTTTTCGTCGGTGGCGATGCTGGAGAAGTAGGCGCTGTTGAAGATCGCATCTTGCAAGGCGCCGGCCTTGAGCAGGGTTTTCTGGCGTTTGAATTCGACGATTTTTTCAGCCCGGGATTGCGGCTCCGCCGGGCTGTCGACTGAAGAGTTGTCCATGGTGCAGTGTTCCGTGAACTTCAGGCCCGACGCTGCCAAAGGCGGCGCCGCAGAGCATGCTCACAGAAGATCGCGCAGGCGCGATGAGGAGGAGATGAGGTCTTTGGACGATAGCAGATAAACCGCAACTGACAGGGATCGTAGTGGCCAAACGCGGTGTTATTTTTAGAAAAGCACTCAATCGGATAGGTGAAGGTGGAAAAACGGCGATTTTATCTGCAATTAGTCACTCCAGGTCGCTGGATGAACATTTATTCATCAGGTGAAACGTTTAATCAAACGATAAACGGCTGACGCAAGCGCTTGCGTAAGCAAATGTATCTGATTAGAGTCGGCAGCAATCAGGTCTGCCGATGACTGCCATCGGCAAACGCCCGAACACAACAATAATAAAACCAGGAGCTCAGTCATGAGCCTTGAACCCTTGCTTGAAATGCAGGGCATCAGCAAGACCTTCAACGGTCTGCGGGTGCTCAAGAACGTCAGCCTGAAGGTCTACCCCGGTGAAATCCACGCCTTGATGGGTGAGAACGGCGCCGGCAAATCGACCTTGATGAAGATCCTCTCCGGTGCCTACCAGGCCGATGATGGCGGCACCATCCGCATCGATGGCCAGCCCGTCGCCAGCTACAACCCAGCCTCCGCCAAAGCCCTCGGCATTGCCGTGATCTACCAGGAACTGAGCCTGTGCCCGAACCTCACGGTGGCCGAGAACATTTACCTGGGCCGTGAACTGCGCCGTGGCTGGACCATCGACCGCAAGGGCATGGAAGCCGGGGTGGCCGAGGTGCTGGCAAGGCTCGGTGCGGAGTTCCTGCCCACCACCCGCGTCGCCAGCCTGTCCATCGCCGAGCGCCAACTGGTGGAAATCGCCCGGGCCTTGCATGCCCACGCAAAAATCCTGGTGATGGACGAGCCCACCACGCCGCTGTCCTCCCGGGAGACCGACCGCCTGTTCGCGCTGATCAAACAGCTGCGCAGCCAGGGCCTGGCGATCATCTACATCAGCCATCGCATGGCGGAAATCTACGAGCTGTCGGACCGGGTCTCGGTGCTGCGGGACGGCGAGTACGTCGGCGAACTGGCGCGGGACGTGCTGTCGGCCGAAGTGCTGGTGAAGATGATGGTGGGCCGCGACCTGTCAGGTTTCTACAAGAAGGAACATGCGGCCTACGACCCCGGCCAGGTGGTGATGCGCGTGCGCGACATGGCCGACGGCAAGCGCGTGCGCAACTGCAGCTTCGACCTGCACGCCGGTGAAGTGCTGGGCATCGCCGGCCTGGTGGGCGCCGGGCGTACCGAACTGGCACGGCTGATCTTTGCCGCCGACCCACGCACCTCCGGCACCCTGGAGGTGGTCGGCAAAACCGTGACCCAACTGCGCAACCCGGCGGATGCGATTCGTGCCGGTGTCGTCTACCTCACCGAGGACCGCAAGGCCCAGGGCCTGTTTCTCGACATGAGCGTGGCCGACAACATCAACGTTTGTGCCTGTGTGCCGGATGCCCATGCCGGTGGCGTGCTCGACCGTGGCCACGCCGCACAACGCTCACGCGATGCGATCAAGTCCCTGTCGATCCGCGTGGCGTCGGGCAAGGTCAACGTCGGCGCGTTGTCCGGTGGCAACCAGCAGAAGGTGCTGCTGGCACGGCTGCTGGAGGTCAAGCCGCATGTGCTGATCCTCGACGAGCCCACCCGTGGCGTGGACATCGGCTCCAAATCCGAGATCTACCGCATCATCAACCAGTTGGCCAAGGCCGGCGTGGGCATCGTTGTGATCTCCAGCGAGCTGCCGGAAATCATTGGCACCTGCGACCGCGTGCTGATCATGCGCGAAGGGCAACTGGTGGCCGAAGTGGGCGGGGCATCGGGGCTGGATATTTCCCAGGAGGCGATCATCGACCTCGCCACCGGCAGCGAGCAGGTGGCCGCCCATGGCTAATTCAACGACAAGCGGGAGCAACACCATGACTGTGGCAACGATCGGCAAGGCTGAGCGTATTCGTGAACTGATGCGCACGGTGGGCATGTTGCCGGTGCTGGTGCTACTGCTGGTGGGCTTTGCCCTGGCCAGCGAAAACTTCATGACGGTGCAGAACCTGTCGATCATCACCCAGCAGGCGTCGGTCAACGTGGTGCTGGCGGCAGGCATGACCTTTGTGATCCTCACGGCGGGCATCGACTTGTCGGTGGGAGCGATTCTTGCGGCTTCGGCTGTGGTTGCGTTGCAAGCGTCGATGTCACCGCAGTTCGGCATGTTCGGGATTGCCGCCGGGGTTGGCTTCGGCCTGTTGCTGGGCCTGGTCAACGGCGGCCTGATCGCCTTCATGCGCCTGCCGCCGTTTATCGTCACCCTCGGTGCGCTGACCGCCATGCGCGGTTTGGCTCGTCTGTTGGCCGACGACAAGACCGTGTTCAACCCTGATTTGCCGTTTGCCTTTATTGGCAACGACTCAGTACTGGGCGTGCCTTGGCTGGTGATCATCGCGGTAGCCGTGATTGCGCTGTCGTGGTTCATCCTGCGGCGCACGGTGATGGGGGTGCAGATCTACTCCGTGGGTGGCAACCCGGAAGCGGCGCGGCTGTCGGGGATCAAGGTGTGGAAGGTCCTGCTGTTCGTCTATGCCATGTCCGGTGCGTTGGCCGGGTTGGGCGCGGTGATGAGCGCGTCACGCCTGTTCGCCGCCAATGGCCTGCAACTGGGGCAATCCTATGAGCTGGATGCGATTGCCGCAGTGATCCTCGGCGGCACCAGCTTTACCGGCGGCGTCGGCACCATCGGCGGCACGCTGATTGGCGCGCTGATCATCGCGGTATTGACCAACGGCCTGGTGCTGCTGGGCGTCTCGGATATCTGGCAGTACATCATCAAGGGCATCGTGATCATTGGCGCGGTAGCGCTGGATCGCTATCGCCAGTCCGGTGCGCGGACCTGATTTCACTCAAACAACAATCACAAGAGAGTCATCATGAACTTCAAACGCATGTTTCCTGTTGTCGCCTCCATGGGCGTTGCCGTGTTGATGTCCCAGGCGGTGCAAGCCCGTGAACTGAAAGCCATCGGCATCAGCATGGGGTCCCTGGGCAACCCGTATTTCGTGACCTTGGCCGACGGTGCCACGGCGCGGGCCAAGGAGCTGAACCCGGCGGTGAAAGTCACCTCGGTGTCGGCCGACTATGACCTGAGCAAGCAGTTCTCGCAGATCGACAACTTCATCTCGTCCAAGGTCGACCTGATCCTGCTCAACGCCGTCGACCCGTCGGCCATGGCCTCGGCGATCAAGAAAGCCCGCGACGCCGGGATCGTGGTGGTGGCTGTGGACGTCGATGCCAAGGGCGTGAATGCCACGGTGCAGACCGACAACGTCGAGGCCGGCAAGCTCGCCTGCCAGTTCATCGTCGACAAACTGTCGGGCAAGGGCAACGTGATTATCCAGAACGGCCCGCAGGTCACCGCCGTGACTGATCGCGTCAAAGGCTGTAAAGCCGCGCTGGGCAGTGCGCCGGATATCAAGGTGCTGTCTGATGACCAGGACGGCAAAGGCTCCCGTGAAGGCGGCCTGAACGTGATGCAGGGCTACCTGACACGCTTCCAGAAAATCGACGGCCTGTTCGCGATCAACGACCCGCAAGCCATCGGCAGTGATCTTGCCGCCAAGCAGCTGAAACGCAGCGGCATCATCATCACCTCCGTGGACGGCGCGCCGGACATCGAGAATGCCTTGAAGACCGACACCCTGATCCAGGCCTCCGCCAGCCAGGACCCATGGGCCATGGCCCAGACGGCCGTCAACGTCGGCAATGACATTCTCAATGACAAACAACCTGCCGAAGCGGTTACCCTGCTGGCGCCAAAATTGATCACCCGCGATAACGTCGGTTCCTACGCCGGTTGGTCAAGCAAACATTAAAAGCACCCAGGAGTGAGCACCGTGGCAACCATGGAGGATGTGGCAAGAATTGCAGGGGTGTCGACGTCGACGGTTTCCCACGTCTTGAACGGCACCCGCAAGGTCAGCCCGGACACGGTGCAAGCGGTGCAGGACGCGATCCGGCAGGTGGGCTACATCCCCAACACGCTGGCGCGTTCCCTGGCGCGGTCCACCACCAATACGATTGGCGTGGCGATCTCGGCGCTGTCCAACCACTACTTCAGCGAAACGGTGCACGCGATTGAAACCGAGTGCGCCAAGCACGGCTACATGATGTTGTTTGTCGATACCCACGACGATCCCGAGCAGGAATTGCGCGTAGTCACGACGCTGCACCATCGGCGGGTGGACGGCATTCTGCTGGCGCCGTCTACCGGTTCGCTGGCCCTGGAATACCTGCAGGCCAATCAAGTGCCGGCGGTGCTGGTGGACCGGATGATGTGTGATCGTTTCGATCAGGTCGGGGTGGAAAACACCCAGTCGACCCAGGCCCTGGTGGCGCACTTGATCGGCCATGGACACCGGCGCATCGGCTTTATTTCCGGGCGCGCGGGGCTCGGCACTTCCGATGAGCGCGTGGCCGGCTATCAAGCCGCGTTGCAGGCGGCAGGGTTGGTGTTTGACCCGCAATTGCTGGTCAACGGTGGTTCCAGCAGCGAGCCGGCACGGCAAGCGACCGCGCAGTTATTGACCCTGGCAACACCGCCCACGGCAATCATGGCGGGCAACAACCTGATGACCCTGGGTGCGATGCACGCCTTGCGTGATGCGAATATCGACGTGCCCGGGCAGATGGCCCTGGTGGGCTTCGATGATTTTGACTGGGCGGATTTCTTTGTGCCACGCCTGACCCTGATCGCACAGCCGGTCCAGGAACTCGGCGCCCGGGCGGTCAACCTGCTGCTTGAGCGCATGGCGTCGCCCAAGCGTAAAACACACAGCGTGCGGCTCGCGCCCACCCTGAAGATTCGTAACTCATGCGGCTGCCCCTGATATGAACAACGCGGTTTCCCTTGGCATTGATCTCGGCACTTCGGAACTCAAGGCGATCCTGATGGACGAGCAAGGCAACGTCCTCGCCCATGCGGGCGCGCGGCTGACAGTCTCGCGTCCGCACACAGGCTGGTCCGAGCAGGCGCCTGAGGACTGGTGGCAAGCATGCCTGAAGGCCCTGGACCAACTGCGCACTGATCAGCCGGATGCCTACGGCCGTGTCGGCTGCATCGGGTTGTCCGGGCAGATGCACGGGGCGGTATTGCTGGGGCAAGACGACCGGGTGTTGTACCCGGCGATTCTCTGGGATGACTCCCGTGCCATGGCCCAGGCAGAAGCCTTGGGCAGTGAGTTTGCCGACGTCACCGGCAGCTTGCCGATGGCCGGTCTCACGGCGCCCAAGCTGCTGTGGTTGCAGGAGCATGAACCGGCGGTATTCAGCGCCATTGATTGCGTGCTGTCGCCCAAGGACTACCTGCGCCTGCGCCTGAGTGGTGAGCGCGTGAGTGATGTGTCCGATGGTGCGGGGACGTTGTGGCTGGATGTGGCCAACCGTGAATGGTTTGAACCGATGCTGCAGGCCACGGGTTTGCGATGGGCGCAGATGCCACGGCTGGTAGAAGGTGGCGCGGCCAGTGCTTGTTTGAATGCGGCTGCGGCGGGGCGACTGGGCTTGGCCGAGGGCCTGGTGATTGCCGGCGGTGGCGGGGACAACCCGGTGGCGGCGGTGGGCATAGGGGCGGTGAATGCGGGTGATGCGTTTATCACCCTCGGTACGAGTGCGGCCATCGTGGCGATTACTGATCACTCGGCGGGGAATCCGGCGAGTGCGGTGCATAGTTTTTGTCATGCGTTGCCTAATCGCTGGTACACCATGGGCGCCATGCTGGCCGGGGCCAGTTGCTTGCGGTGGGTGACGCGGTTGACGGGGTCGGTTGATGAGCAGGCGTTGCTGGATCGGGTGCAGGCCGAGTTGCCGATCGGGCAGGGCGTGCCGGTTTCCAATCCGTTGTTTTTGCCGTATTTGGCGGGGGAGCGCACGCCCCATAACGACCCGTTGTTGCGGGGTGGTTTCATGAGCCTGGGGCATGACTGCACGCCGGCCATGTTGGGGTATGCGGTGATGGAGGGGGTCGGGTTCGGGTTGCTGGATGCACTGAATGCGGTGCAGTCGGCCGGGGCCACGGTGGGGGCTTGTGCGTTGGTGGGTGGTGGGGCGCGCAGTGAGTATTGGGCGCAGTTGTTGGCCAATATTCTTGGGCGGGAGATTTATACGTTGCATGGCAGTGAGTTGGGGGCGTGTATTGGTGCAGCGAAGTTGGGGTTCCTGTCGAGCGGCCAGGGTGCGGCGCTGTTGCAGGCGGGGATGCCGGTGAAGCAACGGTTTTTCCCGGACGGCGCTCAACAGGCTGTTTTGCAGGCGCGATATTTGAAGTTTCTCGGGTTGTTGGGGGCGGCTAAGGCTTTGCACGATTAGGGAGGTTTTGGGTGTATATCCGTTATTTGGGTAACGGCTGCTATTGGTTCCGCTC
>NZ_JACARZ010000142.1:0-328 GCF_013386315.1 Pseudomonas sp. P7779
GCGCAAAGCGTCGATTTGCGCCGGCACGCCGGTGTAGTAAGCCACCAGCCGTGAATCGCGGGCGACCACGGCGGCTTCGTTGATCTGCGGGAATTGCAGCAGTCGCGCCTGGATCTCCCCCAGTTCGATGCGCAAGCCACGGATTTTCACCTGGTCGTCATTGCGGCCCAAATACTCGATGGTGCCGTCCGGCTGGTAGCGCCCGACGTCCCCGGTGCGGTACATCCGGCCCGCCCTTAACGGGTCCTCGAGGAAGCGCCCGGCCGTCAGCTCAGGACGGCGCAGGTAACCCCGGGCCACTTACACAACGCCGATGAACAGCTCGCCC
>NZ_JACARZ010000143.1:0-11028 GCF_013386315.1 Pseudomonas sp. P7779
GACACTCAGGGGCCGGCCCCCTCCGTAGAGCAGATCAGCCGTCTGGGGCTTGAACAGGCTTTTTCCCTGTTCAACCAGATGTCGAGCCAGTTGACTGACTCCTACAGCCTGCTGGAAGCCCGGGTTTCCGAGCTTAAAGGCGAGTTGGCCGTGGTCAGTGCCCAGCGCATGGAAGAGCTGGCCGAGAAAGAGCGACTGGCCAACCGTCTGCAAAACCTCCTCGACCTGTTGCCCGGTGGCGTGATCGTCATCGACGAGCAGGGCCGTGTGCGCGAAGCCAACCCGGCGGCCTGCAACATGCTTGGCCTGCCGCTGGAAGGCGAGCTGTGGCGCGAGGTCATCACCCGCTGCTTTGCCCCGCGGGAAGACGACGGCCACGAAATTTCCCTCAAGGATGGGCGCCGCCTGTCCATCGCCACGCGTTCCCTGGATGCCGAGCCTGGCCAGTTGGTGTTGCTCAACGACCTGACTGAAACCCGGCACCTGCAAGACCAGTTGGCCCGCCATGAGCGCCTGTCGTCTTTGGGGCGAATGGTCGCTTCCCTGGCCCACCAGATTCGTACGCCATTGTCGGCCGCGCTGATTTACGCCAGTCATTTGACTGATGAGCAATTGCCCGCCGCCACCCACCAGCGTTTTGCCGGTCGCCTCAAGGAGCGCCTGCACGAACTGGAGCATCAGGTGCGCGACATGCTGGTGTTTGCCCGCGGCGAATTGCCGCTGACCGATCGCGTCACCCCGGCCGCCTTGATGCAGTCCCTGCAAGCGGCGGCCGCCACTCATATCCAGGAAGCGTCAGTCCGTTGGCAGTGCGACAGCCATTACGGCGAGTTGCTGTGCAACCGCGACACCCTGGTGGGCGCGCTGCTCAACCTGATCGAAAACGCGACCCAGGCCAGCGGCCCCGGGGCGCGGCTCAAGGTGCACCTGTACAACCGTGGCGAGACCCTGCGCCTGAGCATCAGCGACAGCGGCAGCGGGATTGACCCGGTGGTGCTGCAGCGCCTCGGCGAGCCTTTTTTTACCACCAAGACCAACGGGACCGGCCTGGGCCTGACCGTGGTCAAGGCAGTCGCCCGTGCACATCAGGGAGAATTGCAGCTGCATTCCCGGTTGGGTCGTGGCACGTGCGCGTTGATCACGCTGCCGCTGTTTTCATGCGCCGTCAGCGCGGAGTAAAAGGTCATGACTATCAAGGTTTTATTGGTTGAAGACGATCGCGCCCTGCGTGAAGCATTGGCTGACACGCTGTTGCTGGCGGGCCATGACTATCGGGCGGTCGGTTCTGCCGAAGAAGCCCTGGACGCGGTGGAGCAGGAGTCCTTCAGCCTGGTGGTCAGCGACGTCAACATGCCGGGCATGGACGGACACCAGTTGCTCGGCCTGTTGCGTGCGCGCCAGCCGCAACTGCCGGTGCTGCTGATGACCGCCCACGGCGCCGTGGAGCGTGCCGTCGACGCCATGCGCCAGGGCGCTGCGGATTACCTGGTCAAACCTTTCGAACCCAAAGCCTTGATCGAGCTGGTCGCGCGCCATGCCCTCGGTGCCCTGGGCGCCGCCGACGGCGAAGGTCCGATTGCCTTCGAGCCGGCCAGTGCGCAATTGCTGGAGCTGGCGGCCCGTGTCGCCCGCAGCGACTCCACCGTATTGATCTCCGGCGAGTCCGGTACCGGCAAGGAAGTGCTGGCGCGCTACATCCACCAGCAGTCCCATCGTGCCAGCCAGCCGTTCATTGCGATCAACTGCGCGGCCATCCCCGACAACATGCTCGAAGCCACCTTGTTCGGCCATGAGAAAGGCTCGTTCACCGGCGCCATCGCCGCCCAGGCCGGCAAGTTCGAACAGGCCGACGGCGGCACCATCCTGCTCGACGAAATCTCCGAAATGCCCCTGGGCCTGCAAGCCAAGTTGCTGCGGGTATTGCAGGAGCGCGAAGTGGAGCGGGTGGGCGCACGCAAGCCGATCCAGCTGGACATCCGTGTGGTCGCCACCACCAACCGCGACCTGGCGGGCGAAGTGGCGGCGGGGCGCTTCCGTGAGGACCTGTTCTACCGGCTCTCGGTGTTCCCGTTGGCCTGGCGCCCGTTGCGCGAGCGCCCGGCCGACATCATCCCGCTGGCCGAGCGCCTGCTGGGCAAGCACGTCAATAAAATGAAGCATGCCCAGGCGCGCCTGTCGGCCGAGGCCCAGGCCTGTCTGATCAGTTACCCGTGGCCCGGCAACGTGCGGGAACTGGACAATGCGATCCAGCGTGCGTTGATTTTGCAGCAGGGCGGCCTGATCCAGCCCCAGGATTTCTGCCTGGCCATGGGCGCGGGCGCAGCCCCGCAGCCGAGCCTGGCTGCCGCGCCACAGGTCGAAGCCGTGCCTGCCGAATCCGCCGGCGCCCTGGGCGACGACCTGCGTCGCCGGGAATTCCAGATGATCATCGACACCCTGCGCTCCGAGCGCGGGCGCCGCAAAGAAGCCGCCGAGCGCCTGGGCATCAGCCCGCGCACCCTGCGCTACAAGCTGGCGCAGATGCGTGACGCCGGGATGGACGTGGAAGCCTATCTCTACGCCACCTGAAAATTCTCAAAGCCGACAGGGCCAGTCGCCTTTTCTTACAGAATGCCACGGAGCTGGCACCCTTGTTGCTACCACCCCTGTAATCGCTGTGTAGTGTCAAAAAATTGCGGGTCGTCGGAGAGAAAGTTCATGAGCCAAGGTGTTGAGTTCAATCGGTTGATGTTGGATATGCGGTCCATGCAAATGGATGCCATGGCTCAACCGAAATCCGCCGCGCAAGCCGTACCGGAATTGGGCCAGAGCAGCTTTGCCGACATGCTCGGCCAGGCCATCAACAAAGTCAGCGACACCCAGCAGGCATCCAATCAGTTGGCGACCGCCTTCGAGATCGGCAAGAGCGGCGTGGACCTCACCGACGTGATGGTCGCCTCGCAAAAAGCCAGCGTTTCATTCCAGGCCTTGACCCAGGTGCGCAACAAACTGGTTCAAGCCTATCAAGACATCATGCAGATGCCGGTTTAAGGACGATTTGAGTCATGGCAGAAGCACTCGTGGATAACGCACCCGCCAAGGCAGACGGCAAGCCGCCGCTGTTTGGCCTGTCGTTCCTGGAAAACCTCTCCGAGATGACCATGTTGCGTCAGGTAGGCCTGATGGTCGGCCTGGCTGCCAGCGTGGCGATTGGTTTTGCCGTGGTGCTGTGGTCCCAGCAACCGGATTACCGTCCGTTGTACGGCAGCCTGGCCGGCATGGATTCCAAGCAGATCATGGAAACCCTGGCGGCGGCAGACATCAGCTACACCGTCGAACCGAATTCCGGCGCCCTGTTGGTCAAGGCCGACGATGTGGCCCGTGCGCGGATGAAGCTGGCGGCTGCCGGCGTAACCCCGTCCGACGCGAATATCGGCTTTGAAATCCTCGACAAGGACCAGGGCCTGGGGACCAGCCAGTTCATGGAAGCCACCCGCTACCGTCGCGGCCTGGAAGGCGAACTGGCGCGCACCATCTCTGCCCTGAACAACGTCAAGGGCGCCCGCGTGCACCTGGCGATTCCGAAAAGCTCGGTGTTTGTGCGCGATGAACGCAAGCCCAGCGCCTCGGTCCTGGTCGAACTCTTTGCCGGCCGCTCCCTTGAGCCTGGCCAGGTATTGGCGATCATCAACCTGGTGGCCACCAGCGTTCCTGAATTGAGCAAGTCGCAGATCACCGTAGTCGACCAGAAGGGCAACCTGCTGTCGGACCTCGCGGAAAACTCTTCGCTGACCATGGCCGGCAAGCAGTTCGACTACAGCCGTCGCATGGAAAGCATGCTGACCCAGCGGGTGCACAACATCCTGCAACCGGTGTTGGGCAATGATCGCTACAAGGCTGAAGTGTCGGCCGACGTCGACTTCAGCGCCGTCGAATCGACCTCCGAGCAGTTCAACCCGGACCAGCCGGCCCTGCGCAGCGAGCAATCGACCACCGAACAACGTACCGCCAGCAATGGCCCGCAAGGCGTGCCGGGTGCCCTGAGCAACCAGCCACCAACCCCGGCCACTGCCCCGCAAACCACCGGTGGCGCTGCCGCTACCGCAGGCGCGGTGCAGCCTGGCCAGCCGCTGTTGGACGCCAACGGCCAGCAGATCATGGACCCGGCCACCGGCCAGCCCATGCTCGCGCCGTACCCGGCCGACAAGCGCAACCAGTCCACCAAGAACTTCGAGCTTGATCGTTCCATCAGCCACACCAAGCAGCAACAGGGTCGGATCAATCGCCTGTCGGTGTCGGTGGTGGTGGATGACCAGGTCAAGGTCAATGCCGCAGACGGCGCCATCACCCGCGCCCCATGGAGCGCCGATGAATTGGCGCGCTTCACTCGCCTGGTGCAGGACGCGGTGGGCTTCGATGCCAGCCGTGGCGACAGCGTCAGCGTGATCAACATGCCGTTCTCCGCCGAGCGTGGCGAAGTCATCGCCGAGGCAGCGTTCTATACTCAGCCGTGGTTCTGGGACATCGTCAAGCAAGTGCTGGGGGTGTTGTTCATCCTGTTGCTGGTGTTCGGCGTGCTGCGCCCGGTGCTCAACAACATCACCGGCCACGGCAAGAAGCAGCTGGCCCTGGCCGGCGGCGACGTCGAACTGGGTGGCATGGGCGGCCTCGATGGCGAACTGGCCAACGATCGCGTGAGCCTCGGTGGCCCGCAAAGCATTCTGTTGCCGAGCCCGAGCGAGGGTTATGACGCTCAGTTGAACGCAATCAAGAGCCTGGTGGCCGAAGACCCGGGTCGTGTGGCCCAGGTCGTGAAAGAGTGGATTAACGCAGATGAGTGATAGCCGAGCTGCAGTAGCCAAACTCTCCCGGGTCGACAAAGCCGCCGTGCTGTTGCTGTCCCTCGGAGAAACCGACGCCGCCCAAGTGCTGCGCCACATGGGGCCCAAAGAGGTTCAGCGTGTCGGCGTGGCCATGGCGCAAATGCGCAATGTGCACCGCGAGCAAGTCGAGCAGGTGATGAGCGAGTTCGTCGAGATCGTCGGCGACCAGACCAGCCTGGGCGTCGGCTCCGACAGCTACATTCGCAAGATGCTCACCTCGGCCCTGGGCGAAGACAAGGCCAACGGCCTGATCGACCGTATCCTGCTGGGTGGCAACACCAGCGGCCTCGACAGCCTGAAGTGGATGGAACCGCGGGCCGTGGCCGATGTGATCCGCTACGAACACCCGCAAATCCAGGCGATCGTGGTGGCGTATCTCGACCCCGACCAGGCCGGTGAAGTGCTCGGCCACTTCGACCATAAGGTGCGCCTGGATATCATCCTGCGCGTCTCGTCGTTGAACACCGTGCAGCCAGCGGCCCTGAAAGAACTGAACACGATTCTCGAGAAGCAGTTCTCGGGCAATTCCAACGCTTCGCGCACCACCCTGGGCGGCATCAAGCGTGCGGCCGACATCATGAACTTCCTCGACAGCTCGGTGGAAGGCCAGTTGATGGACTCGATCCGCGAGATCGACGACAGCCTGTCGGTGCAGATCGAAGACCTCATGTTCGTGTTCAACAACCTCTCCGACGTCGACGACCGTGGCATCCAGGCGTTGCTGCGGGAAGTCTCCTCCGACGTGCTGGTGCTGGCGCTCAAGGGCTCCGACGAAGGCGTCAAGGAAAAGATCTTCAAGAACATGTCCAAGCGAGCTTCCGAACTGTTGCGCGACGACCTCGAGGCCAAGGGCCCGGTGCGCGTCAGCGACGTGGAAACTGCACAGAAGGAAATCCTCACCATTGCCCGCCGTATGGCCGAAGCCGGAGAAATCGTTCTCGGTGGGAAGGGCGGCGAAGAAATGATTTAAGGCGCCGCGCATGTCGAACAAAGATGAGACGCCCAGCGATCTGATTCGCGCACGGGACGTCGGAGGGTTCGACGTCTGGTCGCTGCCCAGTTTCGACCCGCATCGCCCGGAGCCTGAGCCGGAGCCGGTAGAAGAACCCCCGGCCGAGATGGAAGAAGTGCCGCTGGAGGAAGTCCAGCCACTGACCCTGGAAGAGCTCGAAAGCATTCGCCAGGAAGCCTACAACGAAGGTTTCTCCACCGGCGAGAAGGACGGTTTTCGCAGCACCACTCTCAAGGTCCGCCAGGAAGCCGAGGCCGCGCTGAGCGTCAAGCTGGCCAGCCTGGAAACCCTGATGGGCAGCCTGTTCGAGCCCATCGCCGAGCAGGACTCGCAGATTGAAAAAGCCATGGTCGGGCTGGTGGAGCACATCACCCGCCAGGTGATTCAGCGCGAATTGGCCCTGGACTCCACGCAAATCGAAAGCGTGATGCGCGAAGCCCTCAAGCTGCTGCCCCTGGGCGTCGGCAACGTGCGGCTGTACATCAACCCGCAGGATTTCGAACAGGTCAAAGCCCTGCGCGAGCGCCATGAAGAAACCTGGCGCATCGTCGAAGACGCCGCGCTGCTGCCCGGTGGTTGCCGGGTCGAGACCGAGCACAGCCGCATCGATGCCACGGTGGAGACGCGCATCACGCAGATCATGGCCAAGCTGTTCGATCAGTTGCACGAGCAGGCGCTGCACCCGGCAGAGCCGGACTTGAGCGTCGAGCTGGACACCCCCGATGCGCCTTGACCGCACCAGCTTCGCCAAGCGCCTGGGTGGCTATGCCGAAGTCACCGAGTTGCCCGGCCAGCCGATCCTGGAGGGCCGCCTGCTGCGCATGGTCGGCCTGACCCTGGAAGCCGAAGGCCTGCGCGCCGCCATGGGCAGCCGCTGCATGGTGATCAACGACGACAGCTACCACCCGGTGCAGGTCGAAGCCGAAGTGATGGGGTTCTCCGGCAGCAAAGTATTCCTGATGCCCGTCGGCAGCGTTGCCGGCATTGCCCCCGGCGCTCGCGTGGTGCCGCTGGCCGACACCGGCCGCCTGCCGATGGGCATGAGCATGCTCGGCCGCGTGCTGGATGGCGCCGGGCGCGCCCTCGACGGCAAGGGCGGGATGAAGGCCGAAGACTGGGTGCCGATGGACGGCCCGACCATCAACCCGCTCAAGCGCAACCCCATCAGCGTGCCGCTGGACGTGGGCATTCGCAGCATCAACGGTTTATTGACGGTGGGCCGCGGCCAGCGCCTGGGCCTGTTTGCCGGTACCGGCGTGGGTAAGTCGGTGTTGCTGGGGATGATGACGCGCTTTACCGAGGCCGACATCATCGTGGTCGGGCTGATCGGCGAGCGGGGCCGGGAGGTGAAGGAATTCATCGAGCACAGCCTCGGCGAAGAGGGCCTCAAGCGTTCGGTCGTGGTGGCCTCGCCAGCGGATGACGCGCCGCTGATGCGCCTGCGCGCCGCGATGTACTGCACGCGCATCGCCGAATATTTTCGCGACAAGGGCAAGAACGTCCTGTTGCTGATGGACTCCCTGACCCGTTTCGCCCAGGCCCAGCGGGAAATTGCGCTGGCCATCGGCGAGCCGCCGGCCACCAAGGGCTATCCGCCGTCAGTGTTCGCCAAGCTGCCCAAGCTGGTGGAGCGTGCCGGTAACGCCGAAGCCGGTGGTGGTTCGATCACTGCGTTCTACACCGTACTCTCCGAGGGCGATGACCAGCAGGACCCGATTGCCGACTCGGCGCGGGGCGTGCTCGACGGGCACATCGTGCTGTCCCGGCGCCTGGCCGAAGAAGGGCACTACCCGGCCATCGACATCGAAGCCTCCATCAGCCGGGTGATGCCGTCGGTGGTCACCCCGGAGCACATGATGCGCGCGCAGCAGTTCAAGCAACTGTGGTCGCGTTATCAACAGAGCCGCGACCTGATCAGCGTCGGCGCCTACGTGGCCGGCGGCGATCGCGAGACCGACCTGGCGATTGCCCTGCAACCGCAACTGGTGACGTACCTGCGCCAGGGCCTCAACGACAAGATCAGCATGGGTGAAAGCGAGGCACACCTGGGCACCATCTTCGCGCCGGCGCCGGGCGGATAAACCATGGCCAACACTCGCGCCGCGCGCCTTGCCCCGGTGGTGGACATGGCCGAAAAAGCTGAAAAGACCGCCGTCCAGCGCCTGGGGTACTTCCAGGGCCAGGTTCGCCTGGCGGAAAGCAAGCTGGGGGACCTGGAGCGCTTTCGCGGCGAGTATCAGCAGCAGTGGATCGAGCGTGGCAGCAAGGGCGTCTCCGGGCAGTGGCTGATGGGCTACCAGGGCTTTCTCAACCAGTTGGAAACCGCCGTCGGCCAGCAGCGCCAGAGCCTGGCCTGGCACCAGGCCAACGTCGACAAGGCCCGCGACAGCTGGCAACAGGCCTATGCCCGGGTCGAAGGCCTGCGCAAGCTGGTGCAGCGCTACATCGACGAAGCCCGTGCACTGGAAGACAAGCGCGAGCAGAAATTGCTGGATGAATTGTCCCAGCGTCTTCCCCGCCAAAACCCCTATTAACCACGCCCTCGCTCCTACATGGATTTGCCCACTTCCCTATCACCTGCTACACCTTGTTGCACATTGCCAATGACAAGGAAGCAGTCGTATGTCAGTCGAATCAGAAGTGTCCCTGGACGGGACGAAGTTGACGATCACCGTCAGGGGGCGATTCGATTTCGGTAGCCACCAGGCCTTTCGTGATGCCTACGAGCGGTTCTACAAGGTGCCCGAGATCTACGTGGTGGACTTGAAGGAAACCACCTACATGGACAGCTCGGCCCTGGGCATGCTCCTGCTGTTGCGTGACCATGCCGGAGGCGACAATGCCGAAGTGCAGGTGGTCAACGCCAACTCCGATGTGCGCAAGATCCTGGCCATTTCCAACTTCGACAAACTGTTCGACCTCACTTGAGCGTCCTGGCCCCGGTCCTCGAGGCGCTGACGGTGTTGATCGCCGAAGACAGCGCCGCCGACCTGTTGTTGCTGTCGACCATCGTGCGCCGCCAGGGCCACCAGGTGCTGACCGCCAGCAACGGCCAGGAAGCGGTCGATGTGTTTACCCGTGAACGGCCGCAGTTGGTGTTGATGGACGCCCTGATGCCGGTGATGGACGGCTTCGAGGCGGCCCGGCAGATCAAGCAACTGGCGGGGGAGGCGCTGGTGCCGATCATCTTCCTCACCTCCCTGCGCGAGAGCGAAGCCCTGGCCCAGTGCCTGGATGCCGGGGGTGACGACTTCCTGGCCAAACCCTATAACCAGGTGATCCTGGCGGCAAAGATCAATGCCATGGATCGCCTGCGTCGCTTGCAGGCCACGGTGTTGCAGCAACGCGACCTGATCGCCCGGCACCACGACTACCTGCTGCAGGAGCAGCGAGTGGCCAAGGCGGTGTTTGACAAGGTGGCCCACTCGGGCTGCATCAACGCCGCGCCGAATATTCGTTATGTGCAGTCGCCCTACGCGCTGTTCAACGGCGATTTGCTGTTGGCCGCGTACACGCCGTCGGGCGATATGCATGTGCTGCTGGGGGACTTTACCGGCCACGGTTTACCGGCGGCGGTCGGCGCCATGCCCCTGGCGGAAGTGTTCTACGGCATGACTGCCAAGGGCTACGGATTGGCGCAAACCCTGCGGGAGATGAACGCCAAGCTCAAGCGCATCCTGCCGGTGGACATGTTCTGTTGTGCCACCTTGCTGTGCCTCAGCGCCCAGCGACGGGTGGTGGAGGTGTGGAACGGCGGCATGCCCGACGGCTACGTGCATGACGTCACCACCGGCAAGCGCACGCCGCTGGTGTCGCGGCATTTGCCATTGGGCGTGCTGGCGGCCGAGGCGTTTGATGACTGCACTGAAGTCTGGCCGATGGCGCTGGGTGACCGAGTGTTTTTGCTGTCGGATGGTGTGCTGGATACTGCCGATGCCCATGAACAGTTGTTTGGCGCCGAGCGGTTGCAGCAGGTGTTTGCGGCCAATCGCGAGCCGGACCGGTTGTTCGAGGAGATCGAACAGGCCCTGGCGGGTTTTCGCGGTGAGGTGCGCGATGACATCAGCATGGTGGAGATCAGCCTGCAGGCGGATGAGCCGTTGCGTTCGTCGTCGGTGGTGTATTCCGACAGTGGGCAGTCGTCGCCGCTGGATTGGTCGGTAAGTTTTGAGTTTCGTGCCGAGACGCTCAAGTCCTACAACCCTTTGCCGTATTTGTTGCAGTTGCTGTTGGAGATTCATGGGCTGCGGGAGCAGAGCGGGGCGTTGTACAGCGTGATGGCAGAGTTGTATTCCAATGCGCTTGAACATGGTGTGCTGGGGCTGGATTCGCGGCTCAAGCGGGATGCACAGGGGTTTGCTGCGTATTACCGCGAGCGTAATGAGCGGCTGGCGCGGTTGGATAGCGGGTATGTGCGGGTGCACCTGGATGTGGTGCCGACCGGGGAGGGGGGGTGTCTGACGCTGCGGATCGAGGACAGTGGGGCCGGGTTTGATGTGGATAAGGTGCTGGCCAGGCCGCTGGATGTTGACCGTCTGTCTGGTAGGGGATTGAGCCTGGTGCGCCAGTTGAGCAGCGATGTAGGCTGGTCTGACGGCGGGCGGTGTGTGTGCGTGGAGTTTTCATGGAAGGCTCTGGCATAATCCGCCGATTCTTGATCAAGGAGCGAACAAGTGGCAGAGATTCATCTGGACCCCTATGTGCTGACTGGCTTGCAGGAGGTCATGGAGGGCGAGTATCCGAAGCTGCTCGACACTTTTCTCGATGACTCGCAAAAGCGGGTAGAGGCGTTGCGCCGGGCTCGGGATGATGCCAAGGCGCTTGGGCGGATTGCGCATAGCTTCAAGGGGAGTAGCGGTAATCTTGGGGCGGTGCGGTTGGCTGAGCTTTGTCAGTTGCTCGAGGATAAGTCCGCCAAGCCTGTGGTTGCGGATTTGGCGCAGTTGGTGGATGAGATTGACCATGAATTCGCGCTGGTGCGGCCGTTGTATGAGCATGAGCGGGGGCGGTTTCAGCTCTGACGCTTTTGGTGTGTATATCCGTTTCTTCGGTAACGGCGGCTTATGGTTTCGCTCTTGCAGCGAGTCACTTTGCAAAAGCGGCACAGTAACCAAAGCGCTCTGCCCCATCAAAAACCAGAGCGAAAGCAGAGCT
>NZ_JACARZ010000143.1:11072-11866 GCF_013386315.1 Pseudomonas sp. P7779
TGGACCGTGCCCGCTTTTGATTTGGCTGTTGCTTTTGCTCTTCAACACTCAAGACCCCATACAAGTCCTCACCCAAATAACGGATATACACCCTTAAACCAAAACCTGGCCCAACTCTTGCTCTACCTCCTGTTACCGCACCCTCGACCCCTGTGCGGCGGAGACTCTTGACTATGGCAATCACCCCGAATTCGCTCCTTCAGGCAGCCCTTGCGGCCAAGCCTCAAGCGCCCGCTGCCAATCCACCGGCAGTGGCTGCGAACCCGCGGGACAAGGCCCCGGGCTTCGCTCAGGTGTTCGCCAACCAGGCCCCTGCGCCTGCGGCAAAACCTGTCGACACCCCCATCAAATCCACCCGCGACAAGCCTGCGGACAACAGCCCCAAGCCCGCCGCCAACAACGACAAGCCTGCCGCCGGTACCCCATCGGTTGCCGATAACGGCAAGACTTTGCCTGCCAACCCGCCGGCCAAGGCGGACACCCCGGACACCACCGCCAAGTCAGACGACGATGCCCCGGCAGACGATCCGTCCCTGGCCCAGCAACCTCCGGTCGACCCCGCCGTAGACCCGGCGCTGATAGCCGCGGTAGTCCCTGTCCCCGTCCCCGCTACGCCGGCGCCCGTCGAGACCCCGACGCCGGCCACCGCGAAGGATGACAAGAACCAGCCAGTCGTGGCGCCACCGATTGCCGCGACCGACGACGCCAAGCCCGCCTTCGACCCCGAGGCCGATCCGCTGGATGCAATGCCCGCCGTGCGCCTGGCCATGGAACAGGGCGGACACGTGTCCGCC
>NZ_JACARZ010000144.1:0-5507 GCF_013386315.1 Pseudomonas sp. P7779
AGCCCGCTCCCACATTGGATAGTCGTTGTTTTCCAGACCGTGTTCCCGCAGCGAGAACCCCATGTCTCAAACTCCACCCACCGGCCAACCCGCCTACGTCTTGCACAGCCGCGCCTACCGCGAGACCAGCGCCCTGGTGGACTTCCTCACGCCCCAAGGCCGCCTGCGCGCGGTCTTGCGCAGTGCACGCGGCAAGGCCGGCACCCTGGCGCGGCCCTTCGTGGCCCTGGAAGTGGAGTTTCGTGGACGCGGCGAGCTGAAGAACGTCGGCCGCATGGAAGCTGCCGGCGCCTCCAACTGGCTCAACGGTGAGGCGCTGTTCAGCGGCCTCTACCTCAACGAATTGCTGATCCGCCTGCTCCCCGCCGAAGACCCGCACCCCGGCGTCTTCGATCATTATGCCGCCACCTTGCTCGCCCTCGCCGAAGGCCGTCCCCTGGAACCGCTGCTGCGCGCATTCGAATGGCGCCTGCTGGATGACTTGGGCTACGGCTTCGAACTGAGCAACGACCTGCACGGCGACCCCATCGCCGCCGACGGCATGTATCGCCTGCAAGTGGACGCAGGCCTGGAGCGGGTCTACCTGCTGCAACCCGGCCTGTTCCAGGGCACCGAATTGCTCGCCATGAGCGAAGCCGACTGGACCGCCCCCGGCGCCCTGTCCGCCGCCAAGCGCCTGATGCGCCAAGCCCTGGCCGTGCATCTGGGCGGTCGGCCACTGGTCAGCCGCGAGTTGTTTCGAAAGCCCTGACATCCCCGTGTATGCTGTGCAGCGATTCCTTCCCTCTTCAGGAGCGCTTTTCGTGACCACCAGCAATCGCATTCTTCTCGGCGTGAACATCGACCACGTAGCCACCCTGCGCCAGGCCCGGGGCACCCGTTACCCGGACCCGGTCAAGGCCGCGCTGGACGCCGAAGAAGCGGGCGCCGACGGCATCACCGTGCACCTGCGCGAAGACCGGCGCCACATCCAGGAGCGCGACGTGCTGCTGCTCAAGGACGTGCTGCAAACCCGCATGAACTTCGAAATGGGCGTCACCGAGGAAATGATGGCGTTCGCCGAGCGCATTCGCCCGGCGCATATCTGCCTGGTGCCGGAAACCCGCCAGGAACTGACCACCGAAGGCGGCCTCGATGTGGCTGGCCAGGAAGCGCGGATCAAGGCTGCCGTGGAGCGCCTGTCGAAGATCGGCAGTGAAGTCTCGCTGTTCATTGATGCCGACGAGCGCCAGATCGAAGCTTCGCGCCGTGTCGGTGCCCCGGCCATCGAACTGCACACGGGCCGTTATGCCGACGCGACCACACCGACCGAAGTTGCCGACGAATTACAGCGCATCATCGACGGCGTCAACTGCGGCCTGGGCGAAGGCCTGATCGTCAACGCCGGCCACGGCCTGCACTACCATAACGTCGAAGCCGTGGCTGCGATCAAGGGCATCAACGAGCTGAACATCGGCCATGCGCTGGTGGCTCATGCGCTGTTCGTCGGCTTCAAAGGCGCCGTCGCCGAGATGAAGGCCTTGATTCTGGCCGCCGCCAAACATTAAAAGAGCGCTGAAGATCCAATGTGGGAGCGGGCTTGCTCGCGAAGGCGGTGGGTCTGTTACTCATGCATCGTCTGACACGCCGCTTTCGCGAGCAAGCCCGCTCCCACACAAGCCCGCTCCCACATGTGGCAATGCGAACCCTTACTGTTTAGGTGATGCCGGTGTATGGTATCTGCCCTTTGCGGGGCTCGGACCCGCGGCAGATACGTGAGGTTGTTGTGTCCCAATCGTTTTCCCGTCGACAAATCCTGGGTGGTCTTGCCGGTCTCGCGGTGGTGGGCGTCGGTGCCGGTGGCGCCTATCGCTACTGGCTCGGGAAGGTGGCAGAGGCCGAGGCGGGGCACGATTACGAGCTGATCGCCGCGCCGCTGGACGTGGAGCTGGTGCCGGGGCACAAGACCCAGGCCTGGGCCTTCGGCCCTTCGGCGCCGGGCACCGAGTTGCGAGTGCGCCAGGGTGAATGGCTGCGGGTACGCTTTATCAACCACCTGCCGGTCGCCACCACCATCCACTGGCATGGCATACGCTTGCCGCTGGAAATGGACGGCGTGCCGTATGTCTCGCAATTGCCGGTACTGCCGGGCGAATACTTCGACTACAAATTCCGCGTGCCCGATGCCGGCAGCTATTGGTATCACCCCCACGTGAACAGCAGCGAAGAACTGGGCCGTGGCCTGGTGGGCCCGCTGATCATCGAGGAGCGCGAACCCACCGGTTTCAAGCACGAACGCACCCTGAGCCTGAAAAGCTGGCACGTGGACGAAGAGGGCGCTTTTGTCGCCTTCAGCATTCCCCGCGAAGCGGCCCGGGGCGGCACCGCCGGACGCCTGTCGACCATCAATGGCGTGTCCCAGGCGGTGATTGATTTGCCGGCCGGGCAGATCACCCGTGTGCGCCTGCTCAACCTCGATAACACCCTGACCTATCGCATCAACATCCCCGACGTTGAAGCGCAGATCTATGCCCTGGACGGCAACCCCATCGAACCGCGCCCGCTGGGCAAGGAATACTGGCTCGGCCCTGGCATGCGCATCTGCCTGGCGATCAAGGCGCCGCCCGCCGGTGAAGAATTGTCGATCCGCAACGGCCCGGTACGCCTGGGCACCTTCCGCTCGGTGGCCAGCACCGACACGGCGACCGAATGGCCGCCTGCGTTGCCGGCGAACCCGATTGCCGAGCCGGACCTGGCCAATGCCGAGAAACTCAACTTCAATTTCGAATGGGTTGGATCGGTCTCGGTGAACGTGGACAATAAGCCACCGAGCCTGTGGCAGATCAACGGCCAGGCCTGGGACATCACCGACAAGACCTGCGCCGACCGCCCGATTGCCAAGCTTGCAAAGGGCAAGAGCTACATTTTCGAATTGAAGAACATGACCCAGTACCAACACCCGATCCACCTGCACGGCATGAGTTTCAAGGTCATCGCCTCGAACCGCCACAAGGTGATTCCGTACTTCACCGACACCTACCTGCTGGGCAAGAACGAGCGTGCCCGCGTGGCGCTGGTGGCGGATAACCCGGGTGTCTGGATGTTCCACTGCCATGTGATCGACCACATGGAAACCGGCCTGATGGCCGCCATCGAGGTGGCGTGATGCGCCAGTTTCGCCCCACGGCGATTATCGACCGCAGCCGCGACCAGGACTTCATGCGTGAAGCGCTGGCCCTGGCTGCCCAGGGTGCCGCGCTGGGCGAAGTGCCGGTGGGCGCGGTGCTGGTGCAGGATGGCGAAGTAATCGGGCGCGGCTTCAACTGCCCCATCAGCGGCAACGACCCCAGTGCGCATGCCGAGATGGTCGCGATTCGGGCCGCTGCTCAGGCTGTCAGCAATTACCGGCTGCCGGGCAGCACGCTCTACGTCACGCTGGAGCCGTGCAGCATGTGCGCCGGGCTGATCGTGCATTCACGGATTGCCCGGGTGGTGTACGGCGCGCTGGAGCCGAAAGCCGGGATTGTGCAAAGCCAGGGGCAGTTTTTTACCCAGGGCTTTCTCAACCATCGGGTGCTGTATGAGGGCGGGGTGTTGGCCGAGGAGTGCGGGACGGTGTTGAGCGAGTTCTTCAAGGCGCGAAGAGCCAAAGGCTGACGCGATACCCTGTGGCGAGGGAGCTTGCTCCCGCTGGGCTGCGTAGCGGCCCCAAAATCTGGGGAGCGCTGCGCACTCCAGCGGGAGCAAGCTCCCTCGCCACAACAGCAGTCTTATTTCTTCGCGACAATCACCGCCCGCATCGGCGCCGGCAGCCCTTCGATGGTCTTGCTGTGATCTTCAGGGTCCAGGAAGTCGCTGAGGGACTGATACTTCATCCACTCCGTACCGCGCTGTTCCTCGACCGTGGTCACGCTCACGTCCACACAGCGCACCTCACTGAAGCCCGCACGTCGCAGCCACAGCATCAGCGCCGGCACCGACGGCAGGAACCAGACGTTGCGCATCTGCGCGTAGCGGTCTTCCGGCACCAGCACTTGCTGCTGATCGCCTTCAACCACCAGCGTCTCCAGCACCAGCTCCCCACCCTTGACCAGGCAATCCTTCAGCGCCAGCAAATGCTCGATGGGCGAGCGGCGATGGTAGAACACGCCCATGGAAAATACCGTGTCGAAGCCTTCCATGTTCGACGGCAGGTCTTCAAACGGGAACGGCAGGTGCCAGGCCTTGGGCGTCGGCAGATAACGCTGCACCGCCTGGAACTGGCAGAAGAACAACCAGTTCGGGTCGACGCCAATCACACTGTCGGCGCCGGCGCCGAGCATGCGCCACATGTAATAGCCGTTGCCGCAGCCCACATCGAGGATGCGTTTGCCCTTGAGGTCCAGGTGCGGCGCGACCCGTGACCACTTCCAGTCCGAGCGCCATTCGGTGTCCACGTGCACGCCGAACAGATCGAACGGGCCCTTGCGCCACGGGCAAAGGCCCATCAGCGCAGTACGCATTTGCGCACGGGTGTCGTCGTCGCAGTCGGTATCGAGCACGAGGCCGTTCAGCAGGTCGATTTCACTGGGCATGATCTTCGGCAGCGCATCCAGCGCGCTCTGCCAGCGTTCCAGGTCGCCATGGCCTTTTTCCATCTTTGCATCGAGTTGCGCTTGCAGGCCCTGGGCCCAGACGGCCAGGGGAGTGCCGACCAGATGGCGGGCGAGGGGAGACAGATCAATCATGGCAAGGCAATCAACGAGGCAAAGTTAAGACACTGGAACCACGGCACGACTTTCGAGAACCCGGCCGCCAGCAGGCGTTCGCGGTGTTCTTCGAGGCTGTCGGGCTTCATGACGTTTTCGATGGCGCTGCGCTTCTGGGCGATTTCCAGTTCGCTGTAGCCGTTGGCACGCTTGAAGGCGATGTGCAAATCGGTGAGCAGCGCATGTTCTTCCGGGTCATTGAAGCGCAGCTTTTCCGAAAGGATCAGCGCGCCGCCCGGCAGCAGCGATTGGCGAATGCGCGAGAGCAAGGCCAGGCGTTGTTCGGGGGCGATGAATTGCAGGGTGAAGTTCAGCGCCACTACCGAAGCCGGCTGGAATTGCAGGGCGAGGATATCGCCCTCGATCACCTCCACCGGCAGCAACTCCTGGAACATCGAATCCTGGCCGTTGAGGTATTCGCGGCAACGCTCGACCATCGCCGCCGAGTTATCCACCGCGATCACCCGGCAACCGTCGGTGCGCACGTGACGGCGCAGGGCCTGGGTCACCGCGCCAAGGGATGAACCGAGGTCGTAGAGCACACTATTGGGCTGGGCAAACTGCGCCGCGAGTACGCCGAGGTTCTCGACGATGGTCGGGTAGCCGGGCACCGAGCGCTTGATCATGTCCGGGAAAACCCGCACCACGTCTTCGTTGAAGGCGAAGTCCGGCACCTGGGGCAGGGGCTGGGCGAATAGGCGATCGGGTTCTTTGCTCACGGCTGTTCCGGCGACGAAGGGGGAAAGCCGGGCATTTTAGCGTAGGAGCTGGCTTGCCGGC
>NZ_JACARZ010000145.1:0-2022 GCF_013386315.1 Pseudomonas sp. P7779
GATCAGCCCGCGCCGGCGCAGATCGGAACGTACGAGGCTGCCGAGCAGGTTGTCCTGCTCGTCGACCCAGGCAATCAGTTCGGCGTCGGAGGCGGCGCGGTGCGCTGCCTCCCTGGTGGAAGCGTCCATCATCAACCCTGGTTCAGGAGCTGACGCAGGTCGATCACTGCAGCGTTGGCCCGGGAAATATAGTTGGCCATGACCAGCGAATGGTTGGCCAGGATGCCAAAGCCACTGCCGTTGAGAATCATCGGGCTCCATACCGGCTCTTGCGAAGCTTCCAGCTCACGAATGATCTGGCGCACGCTGACGGTGGCGTTCTTCTTGGCCAGCACATCGGCGAAGTCGACTTCAATGGCGCGCAGCAGGTGCGACAGGGCCCAGGCCTGGCCGCGGGCTTCGTAGAACACGTTGTCGATCTGCATCCATGGGGTTTCCACCACTTCTTCGTCGACCTGGGGCACTTCACCCGGCGCCAGCGCTTCGGTTTTCAGNNCGCTGGCCGACAGCCGTTGCGACAGCGAGCCCAGGCGGGTCGCCACATCACCCAGCCAGTTGTTGAGGTTGTCGGCACGTGCATAGAACAGCGCGCCTTTTTGATTCGGGTCGGACAAGCGCGCTTCGTAGCGGCTCAGGGAATTGATGCCTTCCTGGTATTCCGACTCGCTGGACGGCAGCACCCAGCTCTTGTTGTCGAAGTTGAAGCGCGGTTCGGCCTTGGCCAGGTCTGCGTCTTCCGCCGACTGCGACTGGGAGCGGGCGAAGTCCTTGCGCAGGGCACGGGTCAGGTCACGCACCTGCACCAGTACGCCGTATTCCCAGCTCGGCATGTTGTCCATCCACAGGCCCGGCGGGAAACGGTCGTTGGAAATGTAGCCACCCGGCTTGTTCAGCAGGGTGCCCACCACCGTCTTGAGGGTTTCGACGGTGGTAAAGCCCACCACCATCTGCTTGCCATCCTTCTCGGCGGCAATTTGCGCATTCTGCTGGACCGGGAACAACGCAGGCTCTTCGCTCCAGTACCAACCCAGGGCACCGGTGACCAACAGGTACAACGCAACCAGCGAGAGCAACGCGCGGCTCATCAGCAGGTTACGGAAATAGCTGCGGGGGGCCGACTTGGTTTCAGGGGCCGGGCCCTTTGCACTGCCTGCGCGGTTTTTCCAGTCCAGCATGGCGATATCCTTTCAATCACTTGAGTTCAATAGCTACGACCACAACCCTGCCCCATCGTGCCGAGCAGTGCGGCGCTTTTAGCCAGGGTGGCGCGAGTACGCGGTTCGACTATAAAGGATGCACGCTGTTTACGCCCGCGCGACTGCAGGGTCGATAAATGAATCTCTGCGACCTTGCAGTTAATTGACGTATGACACTCGTGCAACGGAAAAGAGGTGCTAGCATAGAGCCATCAGTTCGACCTCAGCATGCAGCCTAACTAGTAGTCAGGATATGACCGAGCCAGAAGACCCCAGCCGTGAGCGTCTCAAGCACCATTTTGCCCAGCGGGTAATTCATCAGGCACGTCAAATTCTTGAGATCTGGCAGCGCCTGCAACGCAGCGAATGGTCGACCACTGACCTGTCAGAGCTCAGTGAGGCCAACCTGCGCCTGCTGCGTTTTGCCGAACGCTTTGAGCAGCCGGAACACGGCCAGTTGGCGCACCAGATCGGCGCTTCACTCAAGGCGGTGGATGACAACCGCGGCCGTCTGAGCAGCCACCTGATCACCGAACTCAACCGTTTGATGCAGCGCCTGTCGCGCACCGGGCTGCGCCAGGGCGACCAGCTGGAACAAACCCTGCTGCCGCCGATGCGCAAGCCGATCTACGTGATGCTGGCCGATCACGACCGCGCCGACCGCCTGGCCAAGCAGCTGGAATTTTTCGGCTTGAGCGCCCAGTCCCTCGACAGCGTGGCGGCGTTTCGCTCATCCATGGCCGAGCGCTTGCCGGCGGCCATTGTGATGGATGTGGATTTCTGCGGCGCCGGCCTCGGCCTGAAGCTCGCCGCCGAAGCCCAGGAA
>NZ_JACARZ010000146.1:0-10683 GCF_013386315.1 Pseudomonas sp. P7779
CAAGCTCCCTCGCCACGGGTCTTCAGGGGCGGTCAGATATCGGCGCTGACTTGCGTTGCGTCCGGGCAAGTCTGCTGGCCATTATCCAGGCCTTGCTTGTAGTTGCGGCTGAGCAGCGAGGCCTTGCCGTTGTGCCAGGTCAGGGTCAACACATACAAGCTATCGAAATCGCTGCCGGACCAATCGTCGGTAATCACATGTTTTTCACCGACGGCCTCGCTTGCCACCTTGTTGATCAAGTCCGGCAGATACCCATGGGACCAGGCAGTGTAGATGACGGCGTTGTGGTATTTGTCTTCCACCAGTTCGTCAGCGAGGGCGCTGGTGTCATTGGCCGAGAACTTGATGTTGACCGGCAACCCGAGCTTGATCGCGCTGGGGCTGATGGTCATCAACGGGCGGATGTAGCTGTAGGAGTTGTCTTTCTCGCCTTCCTCGACATTGCGGGTCGGGTTGGGTGCGAACACGTAGTTGGCCTTGCCGAATTTTTCCGGCAGCACGGTGGCCAGGTTCATCGCACGGTTAAGCCCCTGGCAGTTGAGTTGGCCGAGGCCCCCGGCAGGTTTCTCGCCATGGCGCAGGAACACCAGGGTTTGCACGCCGTCGACCGGCTGGGCGCGGCTGACCCGCGATTCCAGGCTAAGGCCGACCGCGGCGCTCACCAGCAATACCGGCAGCAGGATGTAAGAGTAGCGTTTGAAGCGTTTCGCAAGGCACAGAGGCTTGTAGGTCATGATGGTTCTAAGTCTCGGTGCAGGGATTCAGGGCAAGCAAGCCCAGCCATCGGGCGCTCTTTAAGAGTTCCCCAAGGCAGTTTGGTTCGTTTCGCGGGGGAGATGGGGCGGCATCCTTGCCGTGTGCAGGAGATTAACCCGCCGATGTTGCTGAATTAAGACGGATGCACGATAGGCACCGAACCACTACTCTCCTACTTTTATCAGGAGTCCCATGATGAACTCACTTTCAGACTTCCCCATCACCGCCAAATGGCCGGCCCGGCATCCCGAGCGTCTGCAGCTGTATTCGTTGCCCACGCCCAACGGGGTCAAGGTGTCGATCATGCTCGAGGAAATCGGCCTGCCCTACGAGGCGCACAAGGTCAGTTTCGAGACCCAGGACCAGCTTTCCAGCGAGTTCCTGTCGCTGAACCCCAACAACAAGATCCCGGCGATCATCGACCCGAATGGCCCGAGCGGCCAGGCGCTGGGGCTGTTCGAGTCGGGCGCGATCCTGATCTACCTCGCCGAGAAGAGCGGTGAATTGCTTCCCGAAGACCCGGCGATGCGTTACGAGACGATCCAGTGGCTGATGTTCCAGATGGCCGGTATCGGACCGATGTTCGGCCAGGTGGGGTTCTTCAACAAATTCGCCGGCGCGGCCTATGAAGACAAGCGCCCGCGCGATCGCTACGTCGCCGAGTCGCGCCGCTTGCTGGAGGTGCTGGAAAAGCGCCTGTTGGGCCGCACCTGGATCATGGGTGACGAGTACAGCATCGCCGATATCGCCACCTTCCCGTGGGTTCGCAACCTGATCGGCTTCTATGAGTCTGGCGACCTGGTGGGTATTACCGACTTCCCGAACGTACTGCGGGCCCTGGACGGGTTCGTCGCCCGGCCGGCGGTGATCCGTGGCTTGAACATCCCAGCATAAGGACCGGCATGGCTTCTTTCGACTTCAAACAACTGGACGTTTTCAGCAGTGTGGCCGTCAAGGGCAACCCGTTGGCCGTGGTGCTGGGCGCCGACAGCCTGAGCGACCAGCAGATGGCGGATTTCGCCAACTGGACCAACCTCAGCGAAACCACCTTCCTGCTCAAGCCCCGTGATCCACGAGCGGACTACCGCGTAAGGATCTTCACGACCCTCAAGGAGTTGCCGTTTGCCGGCCATCCGACCCTGGGCAGTTGCCATGCCTGGTTGCTGGCCGGTGGCCAACCCGCTGGGGAGGAGATCATCCAGGAGTGTGAGATCGGCCTGGTGCGCATCCGCCGCCAGGGCGATGAACTGGCGTTTATCGCGCCACCGTTGCTGCGTTCCGGCCCGCTGGAAGCTGAATTGGTCGAGCGCGTGCGTCGGGCCCTGGACCTTGAGCCCGGTGCGATTTTGCGCAGCCAGTGGGTGGATAACGGCTCGGGCTGGCTGGCGGTGATGCTGGCGGATCGCGAGCAGGTACTGGCACTGCGGCCTGACTATTCGCAGTTGCAGGGCTTGGCCGTGGGCGTGATCGCCCCGTGGAACCCCGAGCGGGATGGCGATGAGGCGCAGTTTGAGGTGCGGGCCTTTATTGCCGGCGACGGCGCTCCGGAAGATCCGGCCACCGGCAGCCTGAACGCCGGTGTCGCCCAGTGGTTGCTGGGCGAGGGTTTGGCGCCCAGTCGCTATGTGGTCAGCCAGGGCACCGCCATGGGCCGCGCCGGGCGAATCCGCATTGAACACAGCGGCGAGGAAATCTGGGTCGGCGGCGCGGTTGCCGTTTGCATTGAAGGCCGTCTACAGCTCTAGATCAATGCAATTGTTACCAAGCCTGCAATAAACTGTTCCGCACTTGGCGTTTGTGCTCTGCGGTGCACGAGGCATAAGCTTTCGCCCCAAAGATTTTTGGCCTGCCTTTTTTCAGGAGCATCAATGTCCAGCCAGTTCCCCGAAGCCCGTCCACGCCGCCTGCGCCGCTCCCCGGAGTTGCGTGGCCTGTTCCAGGAAAGCGAATTCACCCTCAATGACCTGGTGCTGCCGATCTTCGTTGAAGAAGAAATCGACGACTTCGTGCCGATCACCAGCATGCCCGGGGTGCAGCGCATTCCCGAGTCGAAGCTGGCCGGCGAGATCGAACGCTATGCCAAAGCCGGGATCAAGTCGGTGATGACCTTCGGCGTGTCCCACCACCTGGACGCCTCGGGCAGTGACACCTGGCAAGAGCGTGGCCTGGTGTCGCGCATGTCCTCGATCATCAAGGATGCGGTGCCGGAAATGATCGTGATGTCCGATACCTGTTTCTGCGAATACACCGACCACGGCCATTGCGGCGTGATGCACGGCGCCGAAGTCGACAACGACCGCACCCTGGTCAACCTTGGCAAGCAAGCTGTGGCTGCCGCTCGTGCCGGTGCCGATGTGATCGCGCCGTCTGCCGCGATGGACGGGCAGGTCCAGGCCATTCGCCGGGCCCTGGATGAAGCAGGCTTCAGCCATATCCCGATCATGGCCTATTCCACCAAGTTCGCCTCGGCCCTCTACGGCCCGTTCCGCGAAGCCGGCGGCAGCGCGCTGAAGGGCGATCGCAAGAGCTACCAGATGAACCCGATGAACCGCCGCGAAGCGGTGCGCGAATCGTTGCTGGATGAGCAGGAAGGTGCGGACGCGCTGATGGTCAAGCCGGCCGGCGCGTACCTGGACATCATCCGCGACATCCGCGAAGCCTCGCGTTTGCCGGTGGCGGCGTACCAGGTCAGCGGCGAGTACGCGATGATCAAGTTCGGCGCCCAGGCGGGTGCGATCGACGAAGCCCGCGTGGTACGGGAAACCCTGGGCTCGATCAAGCGCGCCGGTGCGGACTTGATCTTCACCTACTTCGCGATGGACCTGGCACTCGCCGGGATCTAAGTAACCTGTGGCGAGGGAGCTTGCTCCCGCTGGGGCGCGCAGCGGCCCTGAAAATGGGCCTGCTGCGCAGTCCAGCGGGAGCAAGCTCCCTCGCCACAAGAAGGCTGTTCGCGGCTGCTTGCAACTTAGCGCTGGGCAAATGCCAGGTTCAGCCCCAACCCCGCAAACGCCGCTGCAAAACTGCGGCGCAGCCAGTTCTGTACACGTGGCGATTCGATCACCGCGCGGCGGAACACATTGGCCAGCAGGCCATAAATTACAAACACCGCAAACGTCATCGCCATGAATACACTGCTCAGCAACAGCATTTGCAGGGCCGGTGCGCCCGCGCCCGGGGTGACGAATTGCGGCAGGAACGCCAGGAAGAAAATCGTCAGCTTGGGGTTCAGAATATTCAGCAACAGGCCTCGCACCATCAGGCTGTGGGCGCTGGAAATCGTCGGTGCGTCGTTCATGGCAAAGGCCGAGCGGTCCCGCCAGGTGGCATAGGCGAGGTACAGCAAGTAGGCGGCGCCGGCATACTTGAGGGCTTCGAACGCCAGGGCGCTGGTATGCAGCAGGGCGGACAGCCCAAGCACGGAGGCCAACAAGTGCGGGACGATCCCGGCGGTGCAGCCCAGCGCGGCGAACACACTGGCGCGCTTGCCGGCGGTCAGTCCGGTGGACACGGTGAAGATCACGCCGGTGCCGGGAATGAGCACGACGATCAGGCAGGTGATCAGGAAGTTCAGGCTAAGCATGGCATTCAAACTCCTTGTAGGAACGACGGGAGCCTGATCCTTTCACGTTGCGGTTTTTTTGGCGAGTGCGGCAGGTCGGCGAACCCCGGTTAGACTTACCGGTCGATATCTGCCAAGACTGGCCCATTGTCGCCCAAGGAAGCCCCATGCGTTCATCTCGCCTCATCCTGTGCCTTACCACCTTATTGGTACTGGCCGGCTGCTCCAGCCAGCGCACCCAGCAACTGCCGGAGCGCAGCGAAGCCGAGGTGAAAGCGCAGATCGTGCGGCTGATGCCGGCCAGCGTGCCGGATCGTGGCGGCTGGGCCCAGGACATCTACACCGCCTTCAACACGCAGAAAATCTACCCCGGTACGGAGAACATCTGCGCGGTATTGGCCGTGACCGAGCAGGAGTCCACCTATCAGGTCGACCCGCCGGTCCCGAACATGGGCAAGATCGCCCAGGACGAAATCCTGCGCCGCGCCGCTAAAGTCCACGTGCCGGCGGTGCTGGTGCGCACGGCACTGCAACTGCGCTCGCCCACCGGCAAGTCCTACGCCGAGCGCTTGAACGCTGCGCGCACCGAGCGGGATTTGAGTGGAATCTTTGACGACTTCATCAGTGTCGTGCCCTTGGGCAATACGCTGTTTGGCGGCTTCAACCCGGTGCATACCGCAGGCCCGATGCAGGTCAGCATCGACTTCGCACAGAAGCAGGCCCGGGATTATCCCTACACCGTGGATGGCAGCATCCGCCGGGAAGTGTTTACCCGCCGAGGCGGCATGTACTTTGGCATCACCCATCTGCTGGGCTACCCGGTGAATTACGACCAGATGCTGTACCGCTTCGCCGATTTCAACGCGGGTTGGTACGCCAGCCGCAATGCGGCATTCCAGGCGGCTGTCAGCCGGGTCTCGGGTACCACGCTGGCGCTGGACGGCGACTTGATCAACTACGGCTCCTTCCTGCCAGGCACCACCGAGCTGGCAGTGCGCTCACTGGGCAAGGCGCTGGACATGCGCAACCCGAGCATCCGCAGCCAGCTGGAACAGGGCGAGCGCCTGGATTTTGAAGACACCACCCTGTACCAGCGGGTGTTCGCCCTGGCCGACAAGGCCGCCGGCAAACCGGTGCCGCGGGCGATCCTGCCGGGCATCGTGCTGAAAAGCCCGAAGATCACCCGCAACCTCACCACGGCCTGGTTTGCCAAGCGCGTGGATGAGCGTTATCAGCGCTGCATGAAGCGTTAGGCTTATCACCGGGGATTTACCGGGCTGATGTTGATGGTCCGGATGGCTGCGGTGGGATACACCTCCAGCCTTGTCCCCAAGGAAGAACCTGACATGACTGCCCATGCCATCCCTGAAGGCTTTACTCCGCTGCGTCGCAGCAGCCCACTCCTGGACCTGCTTGGCCCGGTGTATAGCCGAGGTGAAGGCTTGCAGCTGGAAATCGGCCTGCGCGCCGACAACCGCCACGCCAACGGACGCGGCACCGTGCACGGTGGCGTGCTGGCCACCCTGGCGGATGTGGGCATGGGCTACGCCATGGCGTTTTCCAGCGAGCCGCCGCTGCCGTTGATCACGGCGAGCATGACCCTGGACTATCTCGGCGCGGTGCAGGTAGGGGCGTGGGTCGAGGTGCGTCTGGAGCATCACAAGCGCGGGCGGCAGATGGCGTTTGCCACGGTCAGCGTGCAGGTCGGGGAGAAGGTGGTGGTGCGGGCAAATGCGGTGTTTGCGGTGCCCCAGGCGCGGGACTGACCGATAAAGAAAAGGCCCGGTTTTCGTGGAACCGGGCCTTTTCCATGTTGCTCTTTGAAATCAGCTGCGTTCAAGGGCCAGGGCTACACCTTGCCCGCCACCGATGCACAGGGTGGCCAGGCCTTTCTTGGCGTCACGCTTGATCATTTCATGCAGCAGGGTCACCAGCACACGGCAGCCTGACGCGCCAATCGGGTGGCCGATGGCAATCGCGCCGCCGTTGACGTTGACCTTGGCCGCGTCCCATTCCAGCTCTTTGCCCACCGCCAGTGACTGCGCGGCAAAGGCTTCGTTGGCTTCGATCAGGTCCAGGTCGCCCAGGCTCCAGCCGGCCTTGTCCAGGCAGCGGCGGGTGGCCGATACCGGGCCAATGCCCATGATCGCGGGATCGACGCCGGCGTTGGCGTAGCTGGCGATTCGGGCCAGCACTGGCAAGCCGAGCGCCTTGGCTTTGTCCGCGCTCATCAGCAGCACGGCAGCCGCGCCGTCGTTGAGGCTGGATGCATTGCCGGCGGTGACCGTGCCGTCTTTCTTGAAGGCCGGCTTGAGCTTGGCCAGGGATTCGGCGGTGGTGCCCGCCCGTGGCTGTTCGTCCACGGCGAAGGCCACCGGGTCGCCCTTGCGCTGGGGAATCAGGATCGGCGTGATCTCATCGCTGAAACGCCCGGCTTCAATGGCCGCCGTGGCTTTTTGCTGGGAGGCGGCGGCGAAGGCGTCCTGGGCTTCACGGCTGATGCCGTACTTGTCCACCAGGTTCTCGGCGGTGATGCCCATGTGGTAGTCGTTGAACGCATCCCACAGACCGTCGGTGATCATGCTGTCGATCATCTTCGCATGGCCCATGCGCAGGCCGGTGCGGGCGGCCGGCAATACGTACGGGGCCAGGCTCATGTTCTCCATGCCGCCGGCGATGATTACCTCGGCATCGCCGCAACGGATCGCTTGTGCGCCCAGGTGCAGGGCCTTGAGCCCCGAGCCGCAGACCTTGTTCAGGGTCAGCGCCGGCACGGCGTGGGGCAGGCCGGCGAGGATCGAGGCCTGGCGGGCCGGGTTCTGGCCGCTGCCGGCGGTGAGCACCTGGCCAAGGATCACTTCATCCACGAGTGCCGGGTCGATGCCGGTCTGCTCCAGCAGGCGACGAATCACCGCAGCCCCCAGCTCCGGGGCCGGGATGCTTGCCAGCGAACCTTGGAAGCTGCCCACGGCGGTGCGGGTGGCAGCAACAATCACGACGTCTTGCATGGAATCTGTCCTCACTGGAAGTGCATTTCTGGAACGTGGTCCGGGACGATCAGTTTACCGGCTGTCTTGCTGACGATCTCTTCAACACTGACGCCAGGTGCGCGTTCCTTGAGGACAAAAGCGCCATTTTCGATTTCCAGGTAGGCCAGGTCCGTCAGCACGCGCTTGATGCAGTTGGCGCCGGTCAGCGGCAGGCTGCATTGGCTAAGCAACTTGGACTCACCGTCCTTGGACGCGTGGGTCATGATCACGATGATGTTCTCGGCACCGGCCACCAGGTCCATCGCGCCGCCCATGCCCTTGACCAGCTTGCCGGGGATCATCCACGAGGCGATGTTGCCTTGTACATCGACCTCAAACGCGCCGAGCACGGTCAGGTCGACGTGGCCGCCGCGAATCATCGCGAAGGATTCGGCCGAGGAGAAGATCGACGCGCCAATGCGCGCGGTGACGGTTTGTTTGCCGGCGTTGATCATGTCGGCATCGATGGTTTCTTCAGTAGGAAACGGACCCATGCCCAGCAGGCCGTTTTCCGACTGCAGCATGACCTCCATGCCTTCTGGGATGTAGTTGGCCACCAGGGTCGGAATGCCGATGCCGAGGTTGACGTAGAAACCGTCCTGCATTTCGCGGGCGACGCGTTGAGCCATTTGTTCGCGGGTAAGAGCCATTTTTTGTCTCCTTATTATTTGGGCTGGTGGATTATTTGCGGAGGGTGCGCTGTTCGATGCGCTTCTCGAAGGTGCCGCAAATGATCCGGTCGACGTAGATCCCTGGGGTGTGGATATGCGCCGGGTCCAGCTCGCCCGGTTCGACGATTTCTTCGACTTCGACCACGGTGATCCTGCCGGCGGTGGCGGCCAGCGGGTTGAAGTTCTGGGCGGTGTGGCGATAGATCACATTGCCGAAGTGGTCGGCTTTCCAGCCTTTGACGATGGCGAAGTCGCCGGTGATGGATTCCTCCATCAGGTACGGGCGACCGTTGAACTCGCGGGTTTCCTTGCCTTCAGCGACTGGCGTGCCGACGCCGGTAGCGGTGAAGAAGGCCGGGATGCCGGCACCGCCTGCGCGCAGTTTTTCGGCGAGGGTGCCTTGGGGCGTCAGGACCACTTCGATTTCGCCGCTGAGCAGTTGCTTCTCGAACAGGGCGTTTTCACCGACGTAGGACGCGAAGACCTTGCTGATCTGCTTGCCTTCCAGCAGCAGGCCCAGGCCGAAGCCGTCGACGCCGCAGTTGTTGGAGACCACGGTCAGGTTGCGGGTGCCCTTGCGCTTGATTTCGGCAATGAGGTTTTCCGGGATGCCGCACAGGCCAAAACCACCGGCAAGAACCGTCATGCCATCTTCCAGGCCTGCCAGCGCCTCTTCATAGGACGCTACACGTTTATCAAAACCTGCCATATGCACCTCTTTTATTGTTTGTGGGCCAGCCATATGAACCGAGTGTTGCGCCGACGGATTGATTTGTTAAGTTGTTTTTTAAGGTTGATTGATTTAAAAAACAGCATAGTCCTCAGCCATCGGGAGAAGCTTCATGACAGTTAAACAGATGCGCGCCTTTCTTGCCGTGGCCCAGACCTTGAGCTTTGCGGCCGCCTGTGAGCGTTTGCATCTTTCCCAGTCGGCCTTGAGCTTGACCATCAAAGGCCTGGAAGAAGGCCTGGGCGGGCGGCTGTTCAGCCGCAATACGCGCAATGTCGCGCTGACTCCCGAAGGAGAATCGCTACTGCCCCTGGCCCGGCGCCTGATCGCCGATTGGGACAATGCCGAGGATGAGTTGCGCCAGCGTTTCACCCTGCAGCGCGGGCGGGTAACGGTGGCGGCGATGCCGTCGTTTGCCGGAAACCTGCTGCCACCGATCCTGAAGATTTTTCGCGCGCGCTATCCTCAGGTCAACGTAACGGTGAATGACGTGATCAACGAGCAGGTGCTGGAAATGGTCCGCGATCGCCAAGTGGAGTTGGGCGTGGCGTTTGAACCGTCGGAAAGCTCATCGCTGGTGTTCACCCCGCTGTATGTGGACCGCTTTGTGGCGGTGGTGCCCGGTGACTCGCCATTGGCACGCCGCTCCGATATCGCCTGGCACACCCTGCTGGAACAACCCTTCATCACCTTGCAGCGCCCGTCCACGGTACGAGTGATGCTTGAAGAACACTTGAAGGCGCTGGACCTGAAGCTGCCCGTAGCCCTGGAGAGCCATCAACTGGCGACGGTGGGCAAGATGGTTGCCAGTGGCTTGGGCGTGAGTGCAGTGCCGGCGTTGTGTGCACGCCAAATGCAGGAGGCAGGCGCCCATTGCATCACCTTGAGCGATCCGGTGATCGAACGGCCGATTGGTGTACTGACCAAGCCCGGCCACGAACTTTCAGCGGCGGCCCAGGCCATGTTTGATATTTTTTGCGATGAAGCGGGGAAGGGGCGTTTCCCGGCGTTGTTGCAATAACCGTCGGCCATAAAAAAGCCTGCTCGTTTTAAGCGAGCAGGCTTAAGTGATAAGTGCGTAGTTATCAGCAGTATCTGTCGATCACCTTAACTTGCGAATGGCCTTTAAGGTTCTGCCACTCGGTATTAAGTGTATGGAAGACCTGCTCGATAAAGTTGCGATCGGCGGCGGCTTTCTTGCCGACATAACCCTGGCCGCGGCGGTACATCTTCAGGCGCGCTGCCAGTTCACGGTTATTCCTGTCGAACTCTTCTTCCACGGTGTGGGGCGCCAGGCAGTCAATATGGACCTGGCCCGATTTACCAATCCAGAGGATATGGTCGTCGAGCGTGTCTTTCTGCGCTGCGAACATCTCAGCCAATTCATCGATAGTTGGTTGGTTGTTCAGATTCATGTGTAAGCCCCTTGACCAGTTGGCGATCTCTAGTTGATCCGTTAAAACTACTAAGTTGTCTCCGGCTCAGAAAACCGGGCGTCAGCGACTGTCTGCCGAATACGGGCAGGGTCTTGAACCGATGCATGTAGTCTTGCTGATGACCTGCTACGCAATGGTTTCATAACGAAGACAAGCAGCGTTTGAGCTCCTTGTACCGATCCTTTCGGGCCGGTCAGCTTCATCAATCTGCCTTGTGGGCAGTGCACATCCGGAAAAAACAGCTCGGCGGTCAGACGAGCTTGTTCAAAACGCGTGTTACCAACGCTCCCGATCCGGGAGACGCTTGAATCATGCAATTACAAAACGGTTACGTCAACGATTATGTAGTGATTATTTTTGAGCACTACATAAATCCTTGCAGGGCGGGGGTGTGAGCGGAAAACGTGACTTGGGCGTCACTTTTCGTGCGGGCAGGTCGCGGGATCCGGGGGCTTTTTGTGGCGAGGGAGCTTGCTCCCGCTGGGGTGCGAAGCGCCCC
>NZ_JACARZ010000147.1:0-2387 GCF_013386315.1 Pseudomonas sp. P7779
GGGCTTGCTCGCGAAGGCGGTGTGTCAGTCAATACATGTGCAGACTGATACACCGCCTTCGCGAGCAAGCCCGCTCCCACATTTGGATCGCCGCAAGTCCTGCAGTTTTTATAGGGCCTGAATAATGTCGAAAAAACTCCTGCAAGTGTTCACCCTGGCCATCGCGACGCTGCTCGCAGCCTGCTCCCCGATCAAAGTGCTCAACGCACTCACCCCCACCAGCACCTTCACCAAAACCTCCTCCCTCGCCTACGGCGATGACCCCCGCCAGAAACTCGATATCTACCGCCCCGTCACCGCCTTGCCCGACGCGCCCGTCGTGGTGTTTTTCTATGGCGGCAGCTGGAACAGCGGCTCCAAGGATGACTACGGTTTCGTCGGCGAAGCCCTGGCCTCGCGCGGCATCGTGGTGGTGATCGCCGACTACCGGCTTTACCCGCAAGTGCGCTACCCACTGTTTTTACAGGACGGCGCCCAAGCAGTCGCGTGGGCGTATCAGCACAGTGCCGAATACGGCGGCGATCCCCGCAAGCTGTATGTGATGGGCCACAGTTCCGGTGCCTACAACGCCGCAATGCTGGCGCTGGACCCGCAGTGGCTAGCCGGGGTTGGCCTGTCGCCGTCAGTCTTCAAGGGATGGATCGGCCTCGCCGGGCCGTATGACTTTCTGCCGATTGAAAACCGCGATGTGCGCCCGGTGTTCTTCTACCCGGACTCGCCGCCCGATTCCCAACCCATCAACCACGTGAGCCAAAGCGCACCCCCCAGCCTGTTGATTGCTTCGGTGGACGACAATCTGGTCAACCCCAAGCGCAACACCGGCGGGTTGGCGAAAAAGCTGCGAGCGGCGGGTGTGCCGGTGGAGGAGTTCTACTTCACCAGGACCAGCCACGCCACATTGGTGGCGTCCATGTCCCGGCCGCTGCGTTGGCTGGCGCCCGTATTGGACCGGGTCACGGCGTTTATCACGTTCACGCCGGGCCAGTAAGCCAGCGGTCCTGCTTGTTCAGGCGCCAGGCAATTGCCCACAGCGTCAGGCTGCGCAGGGCCATGAACAGCAGGAAGGTTATCCACAATCCGTGGTTGCCAAGGCCCTGCAAGGCCCAGGCGAAGGGCAGCACAATCACCACCGTCAGCAGCATGCCGTTGCGCATTTCCCGGGCGCGGGTGGCGCCGATGAACAGGCCGTCCAGCAGGTAGCTCCACACGGCGATCAACGGCAGTACGGCGAGGTAGGGCAGGTAGATGTCGGCGGTTTCGCGCACGCTCGGGATATCGGTTTGCATGGCGATAAACAGGTGGCCGAACACGGCGAACAGGATCGCGAAGCCGATACTCGCCAGCAACGACCAACCACAGGCCACCACCAGCGAGCGGCGCAAGGCCTGGCGGTCGTGGGCGCCAATGGCGTGGCCGCACAAGGCTTCCACGGCGTGGGCCAGTCCGTCCAGAGCGTGGGCCGTCAGCAACAGACCATTGAGCAGCAGCGCATTCGCCGCCACCGTGGCATCCCCCAAGCGAGCGCCTTGCACGGTGATCATGAAAAACACCGATTGCAGGGCCAGGCTGCGGATGAAGATATCGCGGTTCACCGCCAGCAGCGGGCGCCAGCTTTGCCACAGCTTGAGCGCGGCCCAGGCGATATGGCCGGGGTAGGCGCGCAGGGCTTTTTGGGTGAGGGCCAGGCCGAGCAGGGCGCCGGTCCATTCGGCGATCACCGAGGCGCGGGCCGAGCCGACCACGCCCCAATCCAGACCCAGCACGAACCACAGGTTGAGCGCGATGTTCACGAGGTTGGTGGTCAGCAGAATCGCCAGCGGCGCGCGGGCGTTCTGGGTGCCAAGGAACCAGCCCACCAGCGCATAGCTGGCCAGCGCTGCGGGCAGGCCGAGGAGCCGGGTGTGGAAGAATTCGCGGGTCAGCTGGTTCAGTTCGGGCGAGGGCTGCATCCAGTCCAGCACCAGGCCGCTTAACGGAATGCCGATGCTGCCGAGCACTATGGCCAGGCCCAGCGCCAGCAACAGCCCCTGCAACAGAATCTGCCGCAGCGCCGCGCCATCACCACGCCCGGCGGCCTGGGCGGCAAACCCGGTGGAGCCCATGCGCAGGAAGCCCATGGCCCAGGCGAGGAAGGTGTACAGGCTGGCGCCAACGGCCACGGCGCCGAGTTGGTGGGCGTGGGGCAGGTGGCCGATGACCATGCTGTCCACCAGCGCCACCAGTGGTACGGAGATGTTCGACAAAATCATCGGCGCGGCGAGGGCCCACACGCGGCGGTGGGTAGGGCGGTCGCGCCAGTCGGTTAGCAGGGAAGTCATGCGGGCTCCTTTGGGGAGCGGTAGTGTAACTGTCCATTAGCTGCGCCGCAGGGCCAATGTGGGAGCGGG